>NZ_BPQL01000014.1 GCF_022179225.1 Methylobacterium goesingense | reverse complement strand
CCGGTCGCCCTGGTCGACGCCAACGTCGACCAGGGCGACCGGCGGCTCGGCGTAGATCGAGGTCGGCGGCACGACCACATCGAACTTGTCGCGGCCGAATTCCTCGAAGACGAGATAGGCCTCGTTCTCCCAGGTGGGCAGCACGTCGCCGAGGCCGCGCTGCGCGAAGGTCACGGTGGAGCCACGCGCGCCGGTGTCGAGGACGGGGACGTTCTTGTAGACCTCGCCCACGAAGGCGTTGGCCTTGTCGGCGTCCTTGCCGTCGCGCTCGTAGGCGTAGCCCCAGGCGGCGAGGAAGTTCCAGCGGCCGCCGGCGGAGGTCTTCGGGTTGGGGGTGATGACCTTGATGTCGGGCTTCACCAGGTCGCCCCAGTCCTTGACGCCCTTCGGGTTCCCCTTGCGCACGAGGAACACCACCGTCGAGGTGTAGGGCAGCCCCTGGTTCGGCAGTTTGGTGCGCCAGTCCGCCGGGATCTTCTTCGAGATGCGGCTGATCGCGTCGATATCGGACGGGATGCCGAGGGTCACCACGTCGGCCGGGATGCCGTCGATCACGGTGCGGGCCTGCGAGCCCGAGCCGCCATGGGCCGCGCGCACGGTGAGGGTCTCGCCGGTCTTGGCCTTCCAGTCCTCGGAGAAGGCGGCGTTGATCTCGCGGTAGAGCTCACGAGTCGGATCGTAGGAGACGTTGAGAAGTTCGGTCTGGGCGCAGGCGAGGGTGGGGGCCAGCAGGGCGGCGGCGAGGCTCGCGCCGAGGAGGATCGCGTGGCGGCGGGTGCGTCCGGTGGGCCGGAAAGAGGTCTCGCTCACGGGGGGGGCTCCGAATCTGGCTTGCGCAGCCGGAGCGTAAGCGTGCGTCTCACGACCCCGGTGACGCGGGTTTCGTTCGTTTTAACGAACATTGTCAAGCGTCGCGACTGGACGAGATAAGGCGGTCCGAGCAGCTTCGTTCCCCACTCTGCGGCTGATCCGGAACGATTTTCCTGCGACGGAGAACGGCATCCTCCGCAGGCTGGCCGAGGCAGAAGAACCTGTTTGCGCGGTGATGGTTCTATAGAAAGGACATTTTCGCGCTTTTCACGCGTTTCGGGGATGCAAGGCGAGCATGCCGGTACGCTGTCGCGCCATTCGCTGCCCGAAGCCCTGCGGCTGCCCGAAGCCCTGCGGGCCGGGCGCGTGCATCCCTCGGCGCGGGCGGCCGATGCGCGAACCCCTCCACCGGGGACGCCGTGCCGCCATGGCGGACCCGCACGTGCCGAATCAGCGCGAGCCGATCCGTGCTGCGACGGGTCGGCCGATCACGGCGGATCAAAAGGTGAAGCGGAGGGGTGGAAGATCTGAGCGCGCAGCACTCAGGTTTCCGCGTGATCGCTCCGCAGGCTCAGTCCGCCGCGACGGCGATGAGCGAGAACAGTGAGGCCAGCAGGATGTTGCCGACGACGACGAGGGCGAGCACGGTCATGGGACTGCTTTGCAAGGGGGAGCGGTGGAGAGCGCAGCGGGGGATGCGCTTATCCGATGTCCGTCTCCTAGCGGCCATCGCCTGAATCGTCAGTGAATTCTTGATACGCTCATGCGGAAGCGCGCCCAACGCGGTAAACGGATCACACTGCGGTACGGCCCTGGCAGGGGGGCTGCGCGATCCGATCGGACTCTCAGCGCTGCGGCTTTCCGAGGCGGGCGAGCAGCGCCTCGATCCGGGCGCCCGGCGGCTCCGACAGGATCTCGGCGTAGAACGTTCGCAGGCTGAGGCCGAGGTGGCGCCGGATACCGGCGTTCAGCGGCGGAGGGCCGGAGCGCGTGGCCTCCGCCTTGGGTGAGCAGTCGCTTCGGGTCTTTGGCATGGAAGGGACCCCGGCCGCGCCGGTCGGCATCCCGCATGGGTGGAATGCGGCCGACTGAGTCCTCAGCCTGACAGACGCAAGTTAAGGATAATTTGATGCATCCGGGGGCCGCGACCGCACGGTTGCGTTGCCGTCTTATCAAAGGTTGTCAATCGCATTTCCGGCAAGCGGGGCCGTAAAAAAAACCTCGGGCCGGGGCGTGTTCCGGAAACGGCGCCGCACCAAACACTTGGGGTGCAGGGATGTCATTTGGACGGTGTTCGGATGGCTAACGAAGGGTTTCCGGTTGTGGACGAATCCCTCAAAATTCGCTTACAACACCCAAGCTCACGGCGCCGCAGAGCGGTTGTTTTTCGATATCCCGCAACCAATCACGGGAAACAAATCCGACATGCAGAATATTACCATTACAGATCGAGAACGCGATGCTGTCCTGGCTGCGCTTCGGTACTATCAATTCTATAGGCTGCAGGGGCATCCCTTTAATCCGCATCAGGATCACTTGATCGATGCGATTGCCAGCGAGTCCGGCGAAGCCCTTGATCTTGCCGAAATCGACGATCTCTGCGCCGGTCTGAACGGCAACGACCACGCCCTCGCCGCCGTCGTCAGCGCCTGATCGTGGGCCTTTAAAAGCGGGGCGGACAGGTTCAACCGCCCCGTGTGTCCAGTCGCAGCCCCGATCACGGGGCTGGCGCTTCCTCACTGAGCCCTGGGTGCCGAGCACCGGAGCCGACGTCCTCAGGGCGCGCTGTCCACCTGCTTCTGCGCCCGATCGACAGCCGCACCACAGGCCTCGGCGTCGCCCTTCTTGTCGGCGGTGCGGGCCTCGTCGAGGGCCACCTTCGCCTGGGTCGCCCTGTCGCCGCCCTGTCCGGCCTCCGCCGACTTCTCCGGGGGCGCGGTCTCGGCCGAGGTGCCGCCGCCACTCCCCGTGACACCCTGGCCGCCCCGGGCGCTGGCCGTGGCCTTGCCGCTGGTATTGGCGGAGATCGCCTCCTTGGCCAGATCCTTCACCGGTCCCTCGAGCTTGGCGATCCGGTCGCCGCAGGGGGAGGCGAGGGCGGGCGCCAGACCCACGGCGAGGAAACCGGCGACGAGACACCCGGCAGCGGGCCACACGAAACGCGTCATGGAGTGTTGTCCTTGATTCGGAAGGGGCCTGGCCTTACCGGGCCGCCTTCTCTGCGGGATCAACCTCCCGAAGCGCGGCAGGGCTCCCGGTCTGTTTTAAGAAAACCGTTCGCGGGCCAGGCCCGAATCGGCACGGGCGTGTCGGCCGGAACTGAATCGAGGCGCAGGACGGCGCGAAACCGTCCTGCGCCTCGAATTCTCACGGCCTTCGCGGAGAGCCCTTCCGAGGAAGGGCCTTCCGCGCGAGGGTCTTCGCTCAGGCGCTCAGCTGGTCGCGAATCGGCAATTGCCGGATGCGGCGGCCGGTGGCGGCGAAGATCGCGTTGGCGATCGCCGGAGCCACGGGGGGAACGCCGGGCTCGCCGACGCCGCCCAGCGGCGCGTTGAAGTCCGGGTTCGGCAGCAGGTGGACGTGGATCTCCTTAGGCGCCGCGTCGATGCGGGTGATCTCGTAGCCGTCGAAGTTGTTCTGCTGCGCGCGCCCGTCCTTGAAGGTGATCTCGGCCGAGAGGGCGAGGCCCATGCCCATGACGACCGCGCCTTCCATCTGCGAACGGATCCGCTCCGGGTTGACCTGCGGCCCGCAATCGACGGCGATGTCGACGCGCTTGACCTGCACCTCGCCCTTGGGGCCGACCGCTACCTCCGCCGCCACCGCCGTGTGGGTGACGAAGCTGTAATGGCCGGCGATGCCGAGGCCGGTGCCCTTCGGCATCTTGCGGCCCCAGCCGATACCCTTGGCCGCCGCCTCGATGACCTTGCGCAGGCGCGCCGTCTCGATCGGGTAGCGTGCCGGGTCCTCACCGTAGTTCCAGACGTCGCCGATGGTGGTCGGGTCGATGACCCGGTCGGGGCCGATCAGCGCCAGCAGGTACTCCTTCGGGTCACGTCCCGCCGCGTGCGCGAGTTCCGCGACGAAGGACTGGATCGCGAAGGCGTGCGGGATGTTCGAGACCGAACGGAACCAGCCGATGCGCACGTGGGCGTCCGCCGCCGGGTTCTCGAGGCGGATGTTGGGCACGGCGAACGGCGTGTTGGTCAGGCCCATGCCGAGCTCGAAGGGCAGCTCGTGCTTCGGATCGGGGGCGAAGATCGAGCCGATGGTGGGCGCGGCCGAGCGGTGCAGCCAGGCGACCGGCATGCCCTTGTCGTCGAGCCCGGCCTCCAGGCGCTCCACCGAGATGGTGTGGTAGTAGCCGTGGTGGAGGTCGTCCTCGCGGGTCCAGATCAGTTTGACCGGCGCGCCGTCCACGGCCTGGCTGCAGAGGGCTGCCTCCAGCACGTAGTCGGGCTTCGACTTGCGGCCGAAGCCGCCGCCCAGCAGCGTCACGTTCACCCGCACCTTGTCGGCGGGCAGGTTCAGCTTCTTGGCCAGCCGGTCATGCGTCGCCTGGGGGGCCTGGGTGCAGGCCCAGACCTCGCAGAACCCGTCCTTGATCCGCACGGTGGCGGCCGGCGGCTCCATCGGGGCCTGGACGAGGTGGGGCACGAAGTACTCGGCCTCCAGCTTCGTCTTGGCCTTGGCCATGGCGCCGGCCACATCGCCCTGGTCGCGCACGACCTTGCCGGGCGCGCGCGCCGCCTTTTCCAGTTCGCCCCGGAAGGCGACGGAGTCGTAACCGGCGTTCGGGCCGTCGTCCCAGGTGATCTTGAGGGCGTCGCGGGCCTTCGTCGCCGCCCAGGTGTTCTTCGCGATGATCGCGACACCGCCGATGGGCTGGAACTCGGAAGGGATCTCGGGGGCGTCGATGGTGAAGATCTTGACGACGCCCGCGACCTTCTTCGCCTCGGAATCGTCGACGCTCTTCACCTTGCCGCCGAAGACGGGCGGGCGGGCGACGAGGGCGTAGAGCATCCCCTCGAGGCGGGTGTCGATGCCGTACATCGCCCGGCCGGTGGTGAAGTCGTGGTTGTCGATGAGGCCGATCTTGCCCTTGCCGATGTAGCGGAAGGCCTCCGGCTTCTTGAGCACGACGCTCTCGCGGGCCGGCACCGGCAATTCGGCGGCGGCCGCCGCGACCTCGCCGTAGCCCAGGGTGCGCTTCGACTTGGCGTGGGTGAGGACCGAGTTCTCGGCCTTCACCTCACCCGCCGGTACGCCCCACTGCTTGGCGGCGGCCTGGACCAGCATGGCCCGGGCCGCGGCCCCCGCGTGGCGCAGGTGCGGGAAGAAGTGGCGCAAGCTGCGCGAGCCGTCGGTGTCCTGGTTGCCGAAACGGGCCTCGTCGCCCCAGGCCTGGGCGACCTTCACCTTCGCCCAGTCGGCCTCGAGTTCGTCGGCCACCACGAAGGCGATGGAGGTGCGCACACCCTGGCCCATCTCGGCGCGGTGGCAGGTCACCGTCACGGTGCCGTCGGGCTGAATCGCGACGAAGACCTTCGGATCGTCCTGCCAGCCATGCGGCATGGCATCGGCACCGTACTTCTTCGGCTCGTCCTTCTTGTCGTCGGCGCGTGCCGGGTCCCGCCAGGACAGGGCCAGCACGAGGGCGCCCATGCCGCCGAGCATGGCGCGGCGGCTGACATTGGCCAGCGCGCTCGGGCCGGCCTCGACGGTGGGGTTGGCGAGATCCGCCATGGTCTGAGCTTCGTGGATCACAGGCGCTCTCCCTTGTTCGCGGCGGGCGCGGTTCCCTTGGGGGGATTGCCGGCAGCCTGGTGGATCGCGGCGCGAATGCGCGGGTAGGTGCCGCAACGGCACAGGTTCCCGCTCATCGCCTCGTCGATCTGCGCGTCGGTGGGTTTCGGGGTATCGGTGAGGAGGGAGGCCGCCTGCATCATCTGCCCGCACTGGCAGTAGCCGCACTGCGCCACGTTGAGATCGCGCCAGGCCACCTGGACCGGGTGGTTGCCGTCCGGCGACAGGCCCTCGATGGTGACGACGGCCTGCCCCTCGGCGGCCGAGACGGGGGTGACGCAGCCGCGCACGGCGGTGCCGCCCACGTGGATGGTACAGGCGCCGCACAGCGCCTGTCCGCAGCCGAACTTGGTTCCGGTCAGCCCGACCTCGTCGCGCAGGTACCACAGCAGCGGCATGTCGGGGTCGCCGTCGAAGCTGCGTTCAGCTCCGTTTACGGTCAGTTTGATCATCGGTGTATCCTGTCATGGATCAGGCCAAGGGCCGGTCGGGATCGGGCTCACGCCAACCCATCAACCGGCGGGAAGCCGTTGGGGTCACATGTCGGGCGTCGGGGGCATCGAGCCACCCCCCGGAAGGGTCCTGAGACACGGCGGCGGATCCGGCTCTTCGAAAGAGCCGTCGCAGCGCACGAAGCCCCCACGCCCCGTACCTCGGAATGAATACAATTAAACGCTGGGTCCGTTGCAGCGCAACCGGACACCCGCCCGGTCATCCGTCACGGATTCATCGATCCGGCTCTCATGTGCCGTTGCGCACGGGCCGGAGAAGATCGTGTGACCCAAAGAGCGGAGTCGCGCGTTCTCTCGCCCGCCCGAGGCCTGGATGCGAGAAGAACCGTCTGTCGGCGCCTCAGGTCTCAACGAGCCCGGTGCTGGCGCCGCTCGCCCCGGAATCACCGGCCCCGTGCGGCAGGGCGAGGTATTCCGACGAGCGCATCTCGATCAGGCGCGAGACCGTGCGGTCGAACTCGAAGGCCTCGCGGCCCTCGGTGGCGGTGTAGAGGTCCTGCGGCTCGGCCGCGGCCGAGGCGACGAGCTTCACGTGCGCGTCGTAGAGGGTATCGACCAGGGTGATGAAGCGCTTGGCCTCGTTGCGGTTCTCCGGTCCCATCACGGGGATGTCCGAGACGATCACCGTGTGGAAGGCGCGGGCCACCGCCATGTAGTCCGAGGCGCCGAGCGGCTGGGCGCAGAGGTCGGCGAAGCCGAAGCGGGCGACGCCGCCCGTCTCCTCGGGCACGGCGACCTCGTGCCCCTTCACCCGGAGCGTCGCGGGCCGGCCCTTCGCCTTGCCGGTCAGACCCTTGAAGGCGGTGGCCAGCGCCGCCGCCGCCGTCGCATCCGCGGGCACGTGGTAGACGGAGGCGCCTCCGAGCTTTTCCAGCCGGAAATCCGTGCGCGAATCGAGGCGGAGCACCTCCACGCGCTCCTGCAACTCGGCGATGAAGGGCAGGAACAGGGCGCGGTTCAGGCCGCCTTCGTAGAGCCGGTCGGGCTCGACGTTGGAGGTCGCCACCACGGTGACGCCCCGGCGGAACAGGGCGCCGAACAGGCGGCCGAGGATCATCGCGTCGGCGATGTCGGTGACGGTGAACTCGTCGAAGCAGAGCAGCGTCGCCTCGTCGGCGAGCGCATCGGCGACTACGGGAATCGGGTCGTCGCCCTTGGCGGTGCCGGCCTTCAGCGCCTGGCGGTGGGCGTGGATGCGCTCGTGGGCGTCGGCGAGGAAGCCGTGGAAATGCACCCGGCGCTTCGGCTCGGGGGCGGCCTCGTGGAAGAGGTCCATCAGCATGGTCTTGCCGCGCCCCACCGACCCCCAGATGTAGAGCCCCCGGGGCGGCGTCGCGGCATCGTCCCGCCGGCCGAACAGCCAGCCGAGCGCGCTGCCCTTGCGGGCACGCTTGCGTCGGCCGAGCTCCTGCACCAGGCGGTCGAGGGCGCGCACGAGATGGATCTGCGCCGGGTCGCGCTCGATGGTCGCGGCGCGGACCAGGGCCTCATAGCGATCGGCGACCGGGCCGGGGGACACGGGCCCGGCCTTGGCCTGGCTCGACGGCTCGGGGCCCGAGGAGGAGGGGGCGTTCACGGTGTGGGCGACCTGTTCGCGAAGGAATCGGCGGGCTGGGATCGGGCGGCCGGCGGGCAAGCCGGTCTGACGCGGCCACCCCGCCGGATCAAGCCCCGGACCCCGTTCCGGGGCCGGGCGCACGGCACCCGGTCATTTTGCTGCATTGCACAAAGTTGGCAGCGATGCCACATCCGACATGCCTTGAGGGAGGCTACGCCCGGAACCGGCGCGCCCTGCGCGCCCTGAAACCGGAGACCGGCACCCGATGCCCGATACCCACCCGACCCTGCACTCCATCGTCCGCCGCCTGTGGCCCAACGACGGCCCGGCCGTGGAATCCTACTTCCTGCGGCTCGATCCGGAGACCCGCGCCAACCGCTTCATGGGCGCGCTGAGCGACGCGGCTGCCGTCACCTATGCGCGCAACGCGATGAATGCCGAGGGCCTGATGTTCGGCAGCTTCGTCGACGGCACCCTGCGGGGCCTCGGCGAATTGCGTCCCGCCTCCGCGCCGCCGCCCGGCTTCGTTCTCGGCACGGAGGCGGAAGCCGCCTTCGCGGTGGAGAAGGCGTTTCGCCGCAACGGCCTCGGGCAGGCGCTCTTCCGGCGGATCGCCGCCGCTGCCCGCAATCGGGGGGTTCGCGACCTGCACGTGCGCTGCCTGGCCTGGAACCGGCCGATGCGGGGGCTTGCCTCCAAGGTCGGCGCCAGCCTGCGCATCACCGGCGGCGAGGCGGACGGCGCCCTCCATCTCGCGCGTCCGACCCCAGCCTCCCTGTGGCAGGAGGGCGTCACCGAGGCGGTGGATTTCACCCTCGCCCTCACGGCGGCGTGAGTCTCGGCTTTGCCGGGTCCGGTCCGCAGGCTATCGTCACGCGCAACGTGCCGCCCCGACGGGTTCCTCCCGTCCGAGGCTGGCCGGGGGATCGCATCATGACGGACGTTTCGCGGCGGAGCCTGTCCGCCCTTATCGCCTGCGCCGCGCTCCTGCCGGGCGTCGCCCAGTCCCAGACGCGCCCCGACACACGGGCGATGACCTGTGTCGAAGCCAGCGCGCTGGTGGCCCGGGCCGGCGCCATCGTGCTGAGTACCGGGCCGGTGACCTACGCGCGCTTCGTGCGCGACGGCGGGTTCTGCCCGCTGCCGGAAACCACCCAGCCCTCCTGGGAGATCACGCGGGACGATCCGAAGTGCTTCGTCGGCTATGTCTGCCGCGACAAGTTCAACGAGGGTCAGGGCCGCGACTGAGCCCCGGGGCGTTCCCGCGCCCGTCGCCGATCCTCTCGGAGGCTTACGGCCAAGCTGCCATGTTGCCGCCCCGCCGCCTGTCGATGCTCGCGGCCGAGACCCGTTCCGCCAGAGGACGGGCTCGCCGACGCGGGGCTCAAGACATGGACCAGAGCGAGATTACCCACACCACCCGTCCCTCGAGCCGGCCGGCCGAGGCACGCCTCGAACGCTGCGTGGCCGATGCCCTGCGCGTCATCGCGGCGGCCTGCGACGAGCGGAATGCGCCGCCGGTCAAGGCCGCCCGGTGGCATCTCGCCGAGATCTACGGCGCGACCCGCCTCAGCCGGCAGCGCGAGCGCCGGTCCGCTTCCGCCTGAGGTTCCGTCACCGGGCCGGTCGCTCGGCGAGCCAGATGGTGTGACGCGCCCCGCGCGAGCGCCCGGCACGCACGCCGACGGCCTCGACCTGGAAGCCGCCCCGCGCCAGCCGCTGGGTGAAGGCCGGGTCGGGATGGGCCGACCAGACCGCGAGAACGCCTCCGGGACGCAGGGCCGCCCGCGCGGCGGCGAGGCCGGCGGCATCGTAGAGCCGGTCGTTGGCACGCCGCGTCAGGCCATCGGGGCCGTTGTCGACGTCGAGCAGGATCGCGTCGTAGCTGCCGCGCCCGGCGCGGATCACGTCGGCGACGTCGGCCACGCGCGCCTCGACGCGCGGATCGGCGAGCGCCGCCTCCGAGACCGTCGCCAGCGGGCCGCGCCCCCAATCCAGCACCGCCGGCACCAGTTCGGCCAGCACGATCCGGGCCTCCCCGGGCTGCGCGTCGAGGGCGGCCCGCAGGGTGAAGCCCATGCCGTAGCCGCCGATCAGCCAGCACGGGTTCCGGCGGCTCCCGAGCCGGCCGGCGGTCAGGGTCGCCAGCGCCTCCTCCGAGCCGCTGAGCCGGCTGTTCATCAGCTCGTTGTGGCCGAGCTGGATCGAGAATTCGGTACCCCGCTGCAACAGCCGCAAGGGGTCGGAACCGCCCGGGACGGGGGCGGTGTCGAGGACGACCCAGGGAATCATGATGCGGGCCTGCCGGCGTCGGGGATCATGCGATCCCCGCTAGCATGGCCCGGCGGCCGGATCACGCGACGTGCGCCGGAGCCCTCTCCCGCGGGCGGGAGAGGGCTCACGCTGGCTAGAACAATCCCTCGATCTGCCCGTTGGCGTCGAGGTGGATGCCCTCGGAGGCCGGGACCTTGGGCAGGCCCGGCATGGTCATGATCTCACCGCAGATCACCACGACGAAGCCGGCCCCCGCCGAGAGGCGCACGTCGCGCACCGCGATGACGTGGCCGGAGGGCGCGCCCATCAGGGTCGGGTCGGTGGAGAACGAGTACTGGGTCTTGGCCATGCAGACGGGCAGGTTGCCGTAGCCGTCCTTCTCGAACTGGGCGAGCTTGGTGGCGGCCTTCGATTCCACCTGGATGTCGCCGGCGCCATAAAGCTTGGTGGCGATGGCGCGGATCTTGTCGGTGAGCTTGGTCTCGGTCTCGTAGACGAAGCTCAAGGGCTTCTGCTCGCCCTCGGCCAGCTTGACCACGGCGTGCGCGAGTTCCTCGGCGCCCGCGCCGCCCTCCGCCCAGTGCTTGCAGGTGATGGCCTCGACCTGAAGCTTGTCGCGGCAGAGCTCCTTCAGCTTGGCGTGCTCGGCATCGGTGTCGGCGTAGAAGTGGTTGACGCCGACGACCACGGGCAGGCCGAAACTGCGCACGTTCGTCACGTGCCGGGCGAGATTCGCGAAGCCCTTCTCCAGGGCGTCGAGGTTCTCGGAGCCGAGTTCCTTCTTCGAGACGCCGCCATGCATCTTGAGGGCGCGCACGGTGGCGACGATGACCACCGCCGAGGGCTTCAGGCTGGCCTGCCGGCACTTGATGTCGATGAACTTTTCCGCGCCCAGATCGGCGCCGAAGCCGGCTTCCGTCACCACGTAGTCGCCGAGCTTGAGGCCCGCGCGGGTGGCGATCACCGAGTTGCAGCCATGCGCGATGTTGGCGAAGGGGCCGCCGTGGATGAGGGCGGGGTTGCCCTCGAGCGTCTGGACGAGGTTGGGCTGGAGCGCGTCCTTGAGGAGCACGGTCATCGCGCCCGTGGCCTTGACGTCCTTGAGCGTCACCGGCTTGCGGTCGCGGGTCTCGGCGATGACGATGCGGCCGAGGCGGGCTTCCAGGTCGTCGAGGTCGCGCGCGAGGCAGAACACCGCCATGACCTCGGAGGCGACGGTGATGTCGAAGCCGTCCTCGCGGGGGAAGCCGTTGGCGACGCCGCCCAGCGACTGGGTGATGGCCCGCAGGGCCCGGTCGTTCATGTCGACCACCCGGCGCCAGTGGATGCGGCGCACGTCGATGTTGAGCTCGTTGGCCCAGTAGACGTGGTTGTCGATGAGTGCGGCCGCGAGCGAGTGCGCGGAGGTGATGGCGTGGAAGTCGCCGGTGAAGTGCAGGTTGATCTGCTCCATGGGCACGACCTGAGCCTTGCCGCCGCCGGCCGCCCCGCCCTTCATGCCGAAGCAGGGGCCGAGCGAGGGCTCGCGCAGGCACGCCACGGTCTTCTGGCCGACGCGGTTGAGCGCGTCCGCGAGGCCGACCGTGGTGGTGGTCTTGCCTTCACCCGCCGGAGTCGGGCTGATCGCCGTCACGAGGACGAGCTTGCCCTCCGGCTTGGTCTCCAGGGACTTGATGAAGGCATGGTCGATCTTGGCGATATGCTTGCCGTAGTGGTGCAGCGCGTCGTCCGGGATGCCGATCTTGGCGGCGACCTCGGTGATCGGCTGAAGGGTCGCCGCGCGCGCGATCTCGATATCTGAGGGCATTGTTGCGTTTCTCCCGGATTGTTCTTGTGCGTCCGAGCCGGCGCGAGGCCGGATTCCGTCCGCTGGCGTTCGTCGTATCGCCGCCAGGACCGGATCCGCCGACGTTGGGCCGTGCGGATCGGCCGAGCGGCCACGCGTCATCGATCGCATCAGTTTGCGCGATGGGACAAGCAAAAGCGCGTCGGAAATTTTGAATTTGCAGGCAAAAATTTGTTTTGGATCAGGCCTGTGTCAGCCCGTCATGGCACTCGCCGTGTATCCGGCCCCGGTCAGTGCCTCGGCGACGCTGAGGGCCTGAGCGGTCGTCGTCACCGCGACGCGGCCGTGGTCGAGGTCGACCGCGACCCGGGCGTCCGGGTCGAGGCGCTGGATCGCCCGGCGCACTGCCGCCGCGCAGCCGTCGCAGGTCATGCCCTCCACCTGCATCAGAAGGTCCGATGGCGTCGCGTCCATGAGGTGCGCTCCGGGGCTTTCGTCGAGACCCTACTCATTCTGGCGCCGGCGCCGCCCGATGCAAGGCTCGCCTCCGTCGCGAGGATGCGCCGAAGTACAGGACACAGGTCGCGAAAATCGGTTTACCGTGTCCGCACATCCCTTGTGGGCGCTGCGCGTCTCGGCAACAAAAGGGGCACCGGCACGGCCGGTCTCGTCACCGCAGTGCTTTCTGCACCGACGTGTCTTCCGCACCGAAGTGTGTCCTGCGTTCGAGGATCGCGTATTTCGATGGCCCGGATCGTCGGCCGGCGTACGAGCCTCTGGGCCTTGAGCCTTCTCGGGCTCTGTCTTCTCGGGCCCCTGGCGGTCTTCTCACCCCTCGGCGCGAGTCTCGGGCTCGCCGCCCTCGGCCTGATGCTCGGTCTCGTCGCGCAGCTGCGCGCCGGGCGGCTCGCCGCCCGCTGCGACAAGCTGTCGAGCGAGGTCGACGTCCTGTCCCAGCGCCTGATGCGCATCGAGACCGTGGCCCGCGCCATCGCCGAGCAGCAGGTGCGCGCCGCCGATGCGCGTGGAACCGGCGCGGCCGGAGCGACAGCGCCGGATACCGGCCATCTCAGTGCCGGGATCGAGGAGGTCACGGCCGAGATCGGCCTCCTCAGTGGCATCGTGCGTGAACTCGCCGCCGTCGTAGCCGCGCAGGACGGCGAGATCGCCGGCCTGAAGGCCGCGCCGCCGCCCGCGCCGGTCTCCGTTCGACCCGCTCCGCCAATGCCCGCGCGCGCGCCGGCGCCCGAACCCGCGAGCCCGCCGTCCCAGCGCCCGGAGGCCGCCTCGGTGCCGCTGGCACCCTCGGCACCCTGGACTCCCCGCGCCCTCGGCCGGTCCTTCCCTCCGGACCACGACCCCGCGCGCGAGGCCGCCATCCTGGCCGCCTTCGACGGTCCCGGCCTGGAGGTCCATCTCCAGCCGATCGTGTCGCTGCCCCAGCGCAAGGTGGTGTCCTACGAGGCCCTGGCGCGCCTGCGCCTGTCGGGCGAGACCCTGGCGCCGGAGGCCTTCGTGCCCGTGCTGGAGCGCCATGGGCGCACCACGGACCTCGATCGCCGCACCCTGCAGCGCGTCGCCACCATCGCGCGGCATCTTGCCGGGCGCGGCAGCCAGGCGGCGGTGGCCTACGGGCTCTCGCCGCGCTCGCTGTTCGAGCCGGGTTTCCTGCGGTCGCTCGGCCGCCTCGTCGAGGGCGTGCCGGACCTGTCGGGGCGGGTGATGCTGGCCCTGCCGCAGGCAAGTTGGCGCAGCCTCGACGGCGAGCAGGCTGGGGCCCTGGCCGACCTGCGTGGCCGGATCGGATTCATCCTCGACCGTCCCCTCGACCTGCGCCTCGATCCCCTGGCGCTCGCCGACCGGGGCGTCTCCCAGGTCAAGGTGCCCGCCGACCTCCTGCTGCGGCCGTCCTCGCGCCAGGCCATGCCCGACATCGCCCTGGAAGATCTCGTCGCGGCCCTCGCGCGGGCTGGCATCCGCCTCGTCGCGGACGGCGTGGAGCGCGAGGCGGACGTGCCCGACCTCATCGAACTCGAGGTGCCGATGGCGCAGGGCAGCGTCTTCGCGCCGGCCCGGGTCGTGCGCGCCGAGGTGCTCAACGCGCCCCCGCCCGAGGCGCCGGAGCCCGCCCCTCCGCCGAACGAGGACCCGGAGCCCCCGCCGCAGCGCCGCCCGTTCCGCGATTTCCTGCGGCGCGCCGGCTGAAATCCCCGGGGCCGGCGTTTGATTTTGCCCGGCGTCCCGCCTAACCGGTCGGCCTCTGCCCGATGCCCGCCCCCCGATCCAGGCTCGCCCGATGACCGACATGCCCGCCCGTTCCCCCGCGCCGGGACACGTCCCGACCCTGCGCGGTCTCGCGGCCATCGCCGAGGGGGTCGATCTCATCCTGTGCGACGTCTGGGGCGTCCTGCACGACGGCACCAACGCCCATCCGGGCGCCAGCGACGCCTTGATGCGCTTTCGCGCCCTGCCCGGGGCGGGGCGCCCGCGCCGGGTGATCCTGGTCTCGAACGCCCCCCGGCCCTGGCCCGGCGTGCGGGAGATCCTGGACGGGTTCGGCATTCCGCGCGCGGCCTATGACGCGATCCTGACCTCGGGCGACCTCACCCGCAGCCTGATCGCCGCGCATCCGGGGGCCCGCATCCACCATCTCGGTCCTGAGCGCGACGCCCCGATCTTCGCCGACCTCGACCTCACCCTGGTGCCGGCCGCAGAGGCCGAGCGGGTCGTCTGCACCGGCCTGTTCGACGACACCTGCGAGACGGCGGACGATTACCGCGCGACCCTGGCGGCGTTGCGCGCGCGCGACGTACCGATGATCTGCGCCAATCCCGATCTGGTGGTGGAGCGCCGCGGCCAGCTCATTCCCTGCGCCGGGCTCCTCGCGGAGGCCTACGAGGCGCTGGGAGGACAGGTGGCCTATGCGGGCAAGCCGCACCGTCCCGTCTACGAGGCGGCCATGGCGATGGCGGGAACCCTCGATGCGGGCACGCCGCCGAACGCAGCCAGGGTCCTGGCCGTCGGCGACGCGCTGCGTACCGACATCGCCGGCGCCGTCGGTTTCGGGATCCCGAACCTGCTGGTGGCGCGTGGCATCCATGCCGAGGAGCTCGGGGTCTCGGCGGAACAGGCGAGCCTCGGCGACATCGCGCACTGGCTCGACGCCCAGGCGGTGCGGCCGGATGCGGTGATCGAGCGCCTGGTCTGGTGATGGGTCTGGGGCGCGCTCAGGCGAAGAGCGCGTCGATCTCGTCCTGGGCCACGGCCGGGCCGTTGATCTGAGGACCGTTGAGCATCAGCAGCTCCTTGCGGACCTGACGCTCGACCTCGCCGGGATCGAGGCCGCCCTCGTCCTTGGCCTTGACGGCGTTGGCGAAGCGCGAGAGCCGGGTCTCGAGCTGCCGCAGGGCCTCGACGACCTTGGAGATGCGCTGGCCCGTGATGTCCTGGAAGGTGCACGCCTCGAAGATGTCGTTCATCCGCTCCTCGACGGCGGCGCGGTAGTTCCCGTCGTCCGGCAGGCCGAGGATCTCCTCGGCCGCGTTCATGATGGAATTCGTGGCGCCCGCCGTGGCGGCCACTACGCTGCCGAGTTCCTCGTGCGCCATCGGCAGGCGGTCGCGGGTGAATTCGTTGGCGCGGAGCGCGGCGATCTCGCGGCGCATGTGGGCGATGTATTCCGCGATCTCCACGAGTTCGCGGATCAGGGAAGGCTTCTCCGGGGTGGGGTTGGCCTTCCGCACCTGCTTGGCAAGAGCCATCGCGTTCCGCTCTCCAATGTCGTTGCGGGATCTGCTCGGGGCGCGGCGATCAGGCGCCGCAGACCGCCTCGATCTTGCTCTTCAGGGTCGCGGCGTTGAAGGGCTTGACGATGTAGTTGTTCACGCCGGCCTTCTTGGCCGCGATGACGTTCTCGGTCTTCGACTCGGCGGTGACCATGATGAACGGGGTGGTGCGCAGGGCCTCGTCGGCACGCACGTGGCGCAGCAGCTCGTAGCCCGTCATCGGCTCCATGTTCCAGTCGGAGATCACGAGGCCGTACTTGCGGTTCTTCAGGCGCGCCAGGGCGGCGGTGCCGTCGGAGGCGTCGTCGACCTCCTCGAATCCGAGCTGCTTCAGGAGGTTGCGGATGATACGGACCATCGTCTGATAATCGTCGACGACGAGGATCGGCATGCCGAGATCGAGGGCCATGGGTCGGTGTGCTCCGTCAGAAGGGCCGGTGCGAGGCGCGCGGCTCTCCGGGCGCGCGTCTCTCCAGGAATATGCCGGTGCGCCAAGCGTGGAGCGCCCCTTGACGGGGAAACTACGCCGGATCGCATTGCGAAGCGGTTAACTGCCCGGGCCTTCCCCGCCACGGCGGCGCGATCTCCCGTCCGCCTTGACAAGACCGGACCGGTTGTCCCCTTCGGACGGCATGTCCATGCCGATCCCGACGCCCGGTTCCGACTCCAAGGCCGCCGAATCAAAGCCTGCCGACTCGGCGTCCGCCAGCCTCGATGCCTTCGCCCGCAGGACCCTCGCCGATCTGGAGACCCGCGCCTTGCGCCGGCGCCTCGTCGAGACGGAGCGCGGTCCCGGCACCGCCGCCCGCCGGGGGGCGCGGAGCCTGGTGTCGTTCTCCTGCAACGACTACCTCGGCCTCTCCGACGATCCGCGCGTGATCGCGGCGGGCCAGGAGGCGCTGGCCCGCTACGGGGCCGGGGCGGGCGCCTCGCGCCTCGTCACCGGCAACCACCCCGTGCTCGCGGCGCTCGAAGGGCGGCTCGCCGCGCACAAGGGCAAGGCGGCCGCCCTGGTCTTCGGCAGCGGCTACATGGCCAATCTGGGCATCGTGCCGGCGCTGACCGGATCGAAGGACCTCGTCCTCGTCGATGCCCTCGGCCATTCCTGCCTGTTCGCGGGGGCGCAGATCTCGGGCGCCACGATGCTGCGCTTCCGACACAACGACGTCGAGCATCTCCGCGCCATCTTGAGCGCCCGGCGCGGGCGGCACGAACGGGCGCTGATCCTCACGGAGCGAGTCTTCAGCATGGACGGCGACCGGGCGCCGCTCGACGATATCCTGGCCGTCGCGGCGGAGCACGAGGCCTGGACCCTGGTGGACGACGCCCACGGCCTCGGCGTGGTGGAGGCGGGCGCCCGCGCGCCCCTCGAGATGGGGACGCTGTCGAAGACGTTGGGGTCCTACGGGGGCTATCTCTGCGCGTCGCAGGCGGTGATCGACCTGATGACCAGCCGGGCCCGCAGCTTCGTCTACACGACGGGCCTGCCGCCGGCCTCGGCCGCTGCGGCCCTGAGGGCGCTGGAGATCGTCGAGGCGGAGCCCGAGCGCGCGGCCCGGCCCCTGGCCCTGGCCCGCGGCTTCACCGCGCGCCTTGGCCTGCCCGAGGCGGCGAGCCCGATCGTGCCGATCCTGGTGGGGGAGGCGGCCGCCGCCCTGGCCCTATCGGCGGCCCTCGAGGCACGCGGCTTCCTCGTGGTGGCGATTCGCCCCCCTACGGTCCCGGCGGGCACGGCCCGGCTGCGGGTGGCGTTCTCGGCGGCCCATACGCAGGATCAGGTGGATGCCCTCGCCGAGGCGCTGATCGACCTCGGCATGGGTGGCGTCTAATACGAGACCTCGATGAGCCTGACTCATCGAGGGCCGCCCGCGCGACGGCGCGGCGCCGGTCGCGATCTCAGTCGTCCGACGAAGCCGAACCGTCCCTGACTCTTCGATCACGCAGGCGGTCCGCCCGGTCCCGGGCCTGCCGACGCTGGGCCGCGAAGCCGATCCAGCGGGTGACGAGAGGGCCGCGCCGCCGGCTCTGAGACGGCGGGCTCGCGGCTTCGCTGGGCGAAGGTGCCGGAAGGTCGGCGTCGTCCCGGTCCTGCATCCGCACGGACCGATCCGTCCGGGACGCCCCGGCCGCGTCGCTCCCGCGTGCGTTGTCGTTGTACGGCAGGGCGAGGCCGCCGGGCACGGCCGGTTCGCGTCCGTCCTCGCCGAAGCCGGCGGATGCGTTGGCCGGTCCGACCCCGTCGGAGCGGGCCCGGCCTGTCTGAGCGATCATCCTGACGGTCATCATGCGCATCGCTGGTTATCCGGAATCCGGCCTCGTCCGCGTTTCGGACAAGCGATCCCACCCCCGGGCCCGGGCCATCAGGAGGCCCTGGATTCAGGACTCATCATAAGCGATTGCAGGCAGCGGTTGAGACCCTGGTTTGGTCTCCGGGTCCAGATCTCTTGTCCTGGCGTCCCAAAACGCGAAGCGTGGGGGGGCGACAACGCGACCCCAGGGGGCCTCATGCGGCGGCGGGGGCCTCGCCGGCCGCCCGCTCGCGGGCGAGCTTGACCACGCTGACCTGATCGACCTTGCCGGTGCCGAGCATCGGCAGGCGCTCCAGCACCACCACCTCGGCGGGCATCGCGATCTCGGGTGCGCCCTTGCCCTTGGCGAAGCTCTGGTAGACGGCCCGGGTCGCGTCCTTGGCTTCCGTGAACAGCACCAGCCGCTCGCCCTTGCGGGCATCCGGCACGGCGGCCACCGCGCTCGGCGCATCCGGCCAGAGCTCGGCCGCGATGGCCTCGACGCTCGCCAGGGACACCATCTCGCCGGCGATCTTGGCGAAGCGCTTGGCGCGGCCCTTGATGGTGACGAAGCCCTGGGCGTCGATGGCGACGATGTCGCCGGTGTCATGCCAGCCTTGCGGAGGCGCCTCGATCATACCGGGGCGTTCGGGCCGCAGGTAGCCCAGCATGATGTTGGGGCCGCGCAGCGACAGGCGGCCGCCCTCGTCGATTCCGGGCACCGGCTCCAGGCGCCAGTCCTGGCCGGGCAGGAGCCGGCCGACCGTGCCGAAGCGGTTGAACATCGGCGTGTTGAGGGCGACCACCGGGCCGCACTCGGTGACGCCGTAGCCCTCCAGGATGCGCAGGCCGAACTTCTCGCCCCAGGTCTTGCGGGTGGATTCCTTCACCGCCTCGGCACCGGCCACGACGTAGCGCAGGGAGCGCAGGTCGTAGGAATGGGCGGTCTTGGCGTAGCCGGAGAGGAAGGTGTCGGTGCCGAACAGGACCGTGGCGTTGGTGCCGTAGATGAGCTCCGGCACGATCCGGTAATGCAGCGGCGAGGGATAGAGGTAGACCGGGACGCCCGAGACCAAGGGCAGCACGAGGCCCGCCGTCAGGCCGAAGGCGTGGAAGACCGGCAGCACGTTGAAGACCTTGTCGCTCGGCCCGAAATCGATTCGGGCAGCCACCTGCGCGGTGTTGGCGAGCATGTTGCGGTTGGCCAGCACCACGCCCTTTGGCGCCCCCTCGGAGCCGGAGGTGAACAGGATCGCGGCCGGGTCGTCGCCGGTCCGCGCCACCAGGGGCGCGCGCTTGGCCAGGAAGCCCCGGAGCTTGTCGCCCGTCGTGATGCCGATGCGGACATCCTCGAGGTACACGAGGGACACCGTGCTCCCGAGCGCCTCGACCATCGCGCCGAGGCGGCCCTTCTCGATGAAGGCGCGCGAGGTCAGGATGGTGTCGACCTCCGCGGTCTTGCAGGCGGACAGGATGTTGGCCGCACCCGCCGAGAAGTTGATCATCGCCGGCACGCGGCCCGCCGACGCGAGGGCGAACAGCGTCACCGCCGCGCCGTTGGCGTTCGGCAGCATCACGCCGAGCGGCTTGCCCGGGGCGCCGAGCCCCTGCAGCTTGCGGCCCAGGATGTTGGCGCCCATCACCAGGCGGGAATAGCTCAAGCGGCCCATCGGATCCTCGACGGCCGTGCGGCGCCAGCCGTGGCGGTCGCCGGCGTCGATGAGGGCCTGCATCAGGCCGCGATCGATGTCGCTGGTGCGGAAGACGAGGTCGGACATGATCCCGTAGAGCGCGGCGCCCGCCGCCTGCCGGCGGGCTTTGCCCTTGAGGGCCGGGTCCACGTTAAGGGCGACCGGCGAAAGGATCGTGACGGTGACCTTCGGCCACCAGCGCCGCTTCACCTGGTTCTTCGAGAGGCGCGAGAAGACCGTCTTCTCCAGGCCGTCGATCTTCACCGGCACCACCATGGCGCCGGACTTGTCGGCGATGAGGCCAGCCCCGTCATAGACCTTCATCAGGCTCCCGGTGACGGTGAGGCGCCCCTCGGGGAAGATGATCAGGGTCTCGCCGTTCTTGACGGCGTTGATCAGGGTGCGGGTGGCGAGCGGCCGGGTCGGGTCCAGCGGCATCGCCTTCGTCATCGCCAGGAAAGGCTTCACCCACCAGCGCTGCGCGATGCCGTGGTCCACGGCGAAGACGGGTTCCTGGTCGAGGAGCGAGAGCGCCAGCGGCGCATCGAGGAAGGAGACGTGGTTGAGGGCGATGATGGCGTTCGGACCGGCCTTCTCGACGTTCTCCAGGCCGCGCACCTCCAGGCGGTAGAAGGCCCGGAACAGGATCGACAGGAAGTCGCGGAACGGGCTCGTGGGCAGCACCGCGAGGATGACGACGCCCGCCACGAGGTTGAGGACACCCAGCAGGGCCAGGAGCGCGGCCATCGACCAGCCCGCGCCCTGGAGGGCGGCGAGCCCCAGCGCCCCCGTCACCATGAAGGCGGCGGTGAGCACGTTGACGGCGCCGATGACGCGGGCGCGCTTGTCCTTGTCGGTCCAGGCCTGCACGGCGGCGAAGGAGGGCACGATGTAGAGTCCGCCCGCGACCGCGAGGCCGAACAGATCGATGGTGACGCGCAGGCCCGTGCCCGTGGTGATGAAGTCCCAGGCCCCCGCGGGATCGCCCGAGACGGGGGGCAGGTGCGCCACAGTCCAGGCGAGGTCGAGGCCGAAGGCGCCCATGAGCAGGGCCCCGATGGGGGTGGGCAGCAGCACGATGCGGCCGCTGGCGAGCCAGGAGGCGAGGCCCGAGCCCACCGCGATGCCGATGGAGAACACGGCGAGCAGGGTCGTCACCACGGTCTCGGAGCCGTTGAGGCTCTGGCGCACGAGGACGGGCAGCAGCGACAGGATGACGGCGCCGACCAGCCAGAACCAGCTCACGATGAGCGACCCGCGCCAGAGCCGGGTGTCGCCCCAGAGGTCGCGCAGGAGGGCGCCGGTGGAGCGGGCGACGTTGGGATCGACCCGCAGGGTCGGGGCGGCCTCGCCCGTGGCGGGGATCGCCCGGGCCGAGAGCCAGCACAGGACCGCGAACACCATGATCATCGAGCTGAAGGCCAGCGCGCCGCCGCCCATGGCGGTGGCGAGGCCCGCCACGATGGTGCCCAGCAGGATGGCGAGGAAGGTCGCGGCCTCCACCAGCGCGTTGCCGGCGGTGAGCTCGTCCCGGCGCAGGTGGTCGGGCAGGATGCCGTACTTGATCGGCCCGAACAGGGCCGCGATCGTGCCGAACAGGCCCAGCGCCACGAACAGCACCGGAACGGAATGCATCCAGAAGCCGAGCGCCGCGGCGGCCGCGCCGAAGATCTCGGCGAATTTCAGCCGCTTGGCGATGAGCGCCTTGTCGTAGCGGTCGGCCATCTGGCCGCCGAGACCCGAGAGGATGAAGAACGGGCCGATGAAGACCGCCCCCGCCAGGGTCACCAGCATCGGCGAGCCGCCGCCCGGGCCGCCGACCTGGAATAGGATGAGGAAGACGAGGGCGTTCTTCAGGAAATTGTCGTTGAAGGCCGAGAAGAACTGGCACCAGAACAGGGGCGCGAACCGCCGCGTCGTCATCAAGGTACGAAACATGGAAGTCTCCTCGGACGACGCATGACTGCCCGGCTCACGCCGTAGCGTCAAATTCTGAACCGCTCGTCCTTTGCACGCTGTTCAAAAGCTACGACTGCTCCGCCGCGATCGCAATCGTGATATTGCACGTCGTGCAATCCAGGTGACGCGACCGTGCGCGGACGCACGGAAACGGGGCGGAGATCCATGGCGAAGGCGAAGAAGCGGGGGACCGGCCCGCGCGGCGAGCACGACCGGGACGCGTTCCTCGACCTCGTGACTCGGGCGGCGGAAGGGCTGGTGCGCCGGGAGGGCCTACGCGGCCTCGGGATGCGGCGGCTCGCGACCACGATCGGCTATGCGCCGAACTCGATCTACAATGCGGTGGGCGACCTCGACGCGGTGACGATGCGGGTCAACGCCCGCACCCTGGAGCGGCTGCACGCCACGCTCACGGCGGCGGTCGCCGAAGCAGCGCCGCCGCGCGAGAAGGCCCTGGCGCTGGCGGACGCCTATCTCGCCTTCGTCGCCGCCGATCCGCAGGTCTGGAGCCTGGTGTACGAGCACCAGGCCGCCCCCGACAGCGCCTTCCCGGACTGGTATGCGGAGGCCCTCGGCCGGGCCACCGACCTCGTCGACGGCGTGCTCCGGCCGATGATCCCCGATCCCGACGAGCGCCGGCAGGCGGTGGCGACCCTATGGGCTGGCCTGCACGGCCTCGCCTCGCTCTCGACCTCGCGAAAACTCGCGGTGCTGACGCCCGAATCCCCGCGCGATCTCGCCCGCCTGCTTGTCGGCCGCTTCCTCGGCGCGGCCCCCTTGGATTGACGCGCGGTGGCGGAATGCGTTCGGGGTGACCCCGGCGCGGCCTGCGTGGATTGCGTGCGGACCGAGATCGGGATCATCGCGGACGGGGCGATCCGGATGCGGGCCCTGGGGGGACACGGCGCCGCCCGAGCGGCACGCCACCGACAAAGAAAAAAGGGCCCGGAGCGAGTCCGGACCCTTCGTCGCTTCAGCGGCTGGCGGGGGCGCCCGGAACGGGCTCGTTCATGCCGGGGCCGGAACGGCCGGTCGAGCCCGTGGTCGCGCCCCGGTCCCGGGCCGGCGCGGTGTCGGCGGGCTCGCCGTACTGGGAGGCGTTCCGCGCCCCGTTCTGCTCGAGTTCCTGGGCCGGCGCGTTGTTGGCCGAGCCCGGGCCGCTGCCGGCGGCGAGGGCGGCGCCCCCGAGGGTGAAGGTCGCGATGACGGCGATGGTGACGGCTTTCATGAATAACTCTCTGCGGCGCGGCGTCGGGGGCAGACAACGTGCGTTCGGCGAAAGGTGTTCCCGGGCCGAATGCTAGGCTGGCCGCGCGTTCCGTGCCGCACGGGCGCATGAAATCGATGCGCGATTCTGGCCTTACAGTTCCATGAAATCGGCGTTGCGCGTGCTAGCCGCGACGCTCCAGTTGATTCCGCGGCGTGGAGGCCTGCCTCAACCGAGTGCCGCCTCCGCCTGCCGGTAGGCCACCCCGTGTGCGACGTAGCCCTCGACCACCCGGGCCATCATCGCGCGCTTCTCCGCATCGAGGGGGGCGAGGATGCGGGCCGGACGCCCGCCCCAGAGGTGGCCGCCCTCCAGGAGCTGGCCCGGATCGGTGGTGGCACCGGCGGCCAGCAGCACGTCGTCGGCGATCACGGTGCCGGGCGCCACGACGCAGCCGATGCCGATGAGGCCGCGCGCACCGATGCGGCAATCGGCGAGGCGGACATTGTGGCCGATCGTGGTGTCGCGCCCCAGGACGACGCCCTCGCCCCGGGTGCGGATGACGCTGTTGTCCTGGATGTTGGTGTTGGCGCCGACCACGATGGGGCCGACCTCGGCGTGGAGGTCGCAGGAGAACAGCACGCTGGAGCCGGCCCCGAGGGCGATGCGGCCGCGCAGGCGTGCCGTGCGGGCGACGTAGACGCTGGGGTCCGGCTCCGCCGCGTCGGCGGGCGGCGCGGGGGGCAGGTCGCCGGAGGCCTCGCGCAGGCGCTCGGCCCGCTCGGCGATCTCGGGCCCGCCGATCGGCCGTACCGGCTTGGCGGGGCTGCCCGCATAGGCGAAGCCCGCGGCCAGATGCGACCGGGGAAAGACGGTGGCGCCCGCCTCGATGAGCACGCCGCTCTCCACGCGCGCGCCGTCGAGCACGATCACGTCGTCCTCGATCACCACGTCCGAGCCGATCGTGCAGGCATGCACCACCGCGTTTCGGCCCACCGTCACCCGGTCGCCCACCAGGGTCGGGTAGGTGTTGGTTGCGATGTGCACGGTGGAGCGGTGGCCGAGCCAGAAGCGCTCGCCGATGACGATGCGGTCGCCGTCGGCGCGGATGACGCTGTGGTCGCCGAGCCAGGCCTGCGCGCCGATGGTCGCGTCGCCGATCACCGTGCTCGCGCGCCCGCACCAGACCGGACGGGCCGAGAAGACGGGCAGGGCGCCGTCATGGGGCAGGATCAGCTCTGGGGTCACGGCGAAAAACGTCCTTCGGAATCCCGGTGGTGTCGCCGGGCGTTCGGGGGCATAGACCGCCCGTGCCCGTGAGGGCAGGTTCGCCGGGCCTCGTCAAGGGCGTATCGCCCCCGGGGCGGGGGCGGGCGCCGTTCCGAGGGAAGACTCCGAGGGAAGACCATGCCGGACGTCAGCATCCAGAGCGCGCCCTTCGACCCGGGCACCGAGATCGCCCGGTTCACCGAGGAATTCGGCGGCCGGGCCGGGGCCATCGTCACCTTCACGGGCCTGTGCCGCGACGAGGGCGGCCGCCTCACGGGGCTCGAACTCGAGCATTACCCCGGTATGGCCGAGGCCGAGATCGGCCGGGTGGTCGAGACCGCGCGCACCCGCTGGCCGCTCCACGGGGTTCGGGTGATCCACCGCCACGGCCTAGTGGCGCCCGGCGCGGGCATCGTGCTGGTGGTCACCGCGTCGAGCCACCGGATCGCGGCCTTCGAGGCCGCGAGCTTCCTGATGGATTACCTCAAGACGCGGGCGCCGTTCTGGAAGCGCGAGCACCTCGCCGACGGCACCACGGGCGGCTGGGTGGAGGCGACGGAGGCCGACAACCGGGCCGCCGCGCGCTGGGACGGGTCGGCCGGCGCGCCGCCCTAAGCAGGTTTCGCAAAAGTGGTCCCCGGTTTTGCGGCTAAAACCTGCGATATATCAGAGAGCTAAGCAGGGTGAAGCGTTGGCTTGCCAAGGCGAACCTGCTTAGCGCCGCCCGGACACGGAACTCAAGCTGAGCTGGCGACATCCTCCCGGGGGATGGGCCGGGCGTGACGCGGCCGGGCCGACCCGGAGACCCGTCCGAAATCCGCGTGCCCGAACCGGCATGCCAGGAGCCCAACCCGTTCATGGCCATTCCTTTCCTCAGCGCGGAGCCCGCCGGCCCGCGTCCGCGCGACTGGTCCCTTGCCGTGTCCGGCATCGCCGTCGTGGCCTTCATCGCCGTGCTGGCGCTGGCCTGGATGGCGGCCTCGACGCTGCTCCTCGTCTTCGCCGGCATCCTGCTCGGCGTCTTCCTCGACGGGCTGACGCGGCTCCTCGGCAAGGTGCTGCCGGCGGGCCGGGGTCTGCGCCTCAGCCTCGTCAGCCTCGTGCTCGCCGGCCTCACCCTCGCCCTCATCGCCTTCGGCGGCGCCACGATCGTGCAGCAGGGCCGGGACCTCGGCCAGACGGTCGCGGCCCAGGCCGGCACCGTGCGGGACCGGCTCAAGGATTACGGCATCGACGTGCCCGAGATCGCCCCCGGCAAGATTGGCGACAACAAGGGTGGCGGCGACAAGGGGGGCGAGAACAAGGGCGGCGCCTCCGGGGGCGGGGAGGCCGCACCCAAGGACGACGAATCCGGTTCGTCCAGCCAGAAGCCCGGCGGCCTCGCCGGCCTCGCCTCCGGGGCCATGAAGAGCCCCGGCTCGCTGCTGTCGGATGCCGGCAGCGTTCTCGGCCCAGCGGCCACCGTGGTCATCGGCCTGTTCAGCGCGCTCGGCAACGCCCTGGTCATCGTCTTTCTCGGCCTCTCGGTGGCGGCCGATCCGGGGGCCTATCGCGATGGCCTCGTACGCTTCGTGCCGCCCGCGCACCGGGACCGCACCACCGCCCTGCTCGACGGCATGGGCGAGACCCTGCGTCACTGGCTGTTCGGGCAGCTCATCACCATGGCGGTGATCTTCCTCTGCACCTGGGCCGGCCTCGCCTTCCTGGGGATCGGCGGCGCCCTCATCCTCGGCCTCCAGGCCGGGCTCCTGGCCTTCATCCCCACCATCGGCCCGCTGATCGCCGGCGTGGTGATCGTGCTCGCCTCGCTGGCCTCCGGCACCACGGCGCTGCTGGGCGCGCTCGGCGTCTATCTCGCGGTGCAGGCCCTGGAGAGCTACGGCCTCACGCCCTTCATCCAGAAGCGGGCCCTCGACATCCCCCCGGCCACGATCTTCGCCGGCCAGCTCGTGCTCGGCGTCATCTTCGGCCTCTGGGGTATCGCGCTGGCGCTGCCCCTCATGGCGGTGGCGAAGGTGATGCTGGCCCAGCTCTACATCGAGGACACCCTGCACGAGGAGGCGGAGGGGTGAGGCGCTTGCGCGTCGGCACGCCTCACGCGTCCATCAGCGGGTGCAGGTCGCGGACCATGCTCTTGAGCCGCTCGTCGAGGACGTGGGTGTAGATCTGCGTCGTCGAGATGTCGGCGTGGCCCAGCAGTTCCTGCACGATACGCAGGTCCGCGCCGTTCTGCAGGAGGTGGCTCGCGAAGGCGTGGCGCAGCACGTGCGGGCTGACCCGGTCGGCCCGCAGGCCGGCCGCCGCGGCCACGATCTTCAGGTCACGGGCGAAGGATTGCCGGGTGAGGTGCCCGCTCTCGCTGTCGGCGGGAAACAGCCAGGGCCCGTCGGCGCCGAGATTCGCGAGGTGGTCGCGCATGACACCCCGGGCGACCTCCGTGAGGGGCACCAGCCGCTCGCGCCCGCCCTTGCCCTTGGCCACGAGGTAGCGCTCCTTCGTGGAGGCCGCGGCGCGAGGCAGGGCGACGAGCTCGGACACGCGCAGGCCCGTGGCGTAGAGGAGCTCGATGAGGCAGAGCATGCGCGTGCCCCGCGCGTCGCCCGCCGCGGCGTTTCCCGCCGCCCCTTGGCGCGCGACCGTGAGCAGCCGGTCCACCTCCGCCACCGAGAGCACCTTGGGCAGGGCCCGCACCCGGCGCGGGCCGCCGATCGGCGCGCTCGGGTCGTCCTCGGCGAGCCCTTCGGCGTAGAGGAAGCGGTGGAAGCCCCGGATGCAGGACAGGCGCCGCGCCGCCGAGGCCGCCGAGAGGCCGCGCGTCTCGAGGTCGGCGAGGTAGGCGCGCAAGGGAGCGGCCTCCATCGCGACGGGGTCGTGCCCGCCGCGCGCCAGGGCGGCGAGGTAATCGTCGAGATCGCGCCGGTAGGCCGCCAGGGTGTTGACGGCCGCGCCCCGCTCGGCGGCGAGCATGTCGAGGTAGTCGCGAATCAGGGCCTCGTTCGGCGAAACCGGGCTCGGATCGGGTGCAGTCTCGGGCTCGGCCATGGGGAGCGCCGTCCGCGTCACCGGTTCGGCGGCTGCAGCTTCGAGGCCGGGATGGTCACGCTCATCTCGCGCGGGGTCGGCACCACGAAGGTCGCCAGCGCGAACATCCCCGCGAAGGCGAGTCCGCCCAGGATGACGAGAGTGGCGAGGAAACGGAACAGGGTCGGCACTCGGACGAACCTCGATCGTGCGGCGCTGGGGACGTGAGCGCGCCTCGGGGGCCAGATGGCTTCGGAAGCCGGGTCGGCTGACGGCAAGCTTGGGGTTGCATCACGCGCGGGCGCGGATGGCAATGACTTCGCGGCCACAGGCGGCGTGGCATTCCGGTGCGCGCGCCGTCGCGCGTACCGCCGGGCGCTTCGCCCCCACCGGAAAACGCGCTAAGACCCGCCCGAAGATGTGTAGATGTCCGTGATGACCGAAGTGCCCCCCCAGGGCGACCCGCCGGATGGATCCTCCGGTGGCGAGCCGATCGAACTGCGCCTGCGCCGTGCCCTCGGTCACCGCTCGATCGTGCTCGTCGGCCTGATGGGCGCGGGCAAGAGCACCGTGGGCAAACGCCTGGCCACGCGCCTCGGGCTGATGTTCAAGGATGCCGACAACGAGATCGAGACGGCGGCCAAGCTCACGATTCCGGACATCTTCGCGATCTACGGCGAGCCGAGTTTTCGCGATGGCGAGGAGCGGGTCATCGCCCGCCTGATGCGCGAGGGGCCGATGGTGCTCGCCACCGGCGGCGGCGCCTATATGCGCGAGACCACCCGCGCCCGCATCGCCGACGGCGGCGTCTCGATCTGGCTCAAGGCCGAGCTCGACGTGCTGATGCGCCGGGTGCGCAAGCGGGGCGGGCGCCCACTCCTCCAGACCGAGGACCCGGAGGAGACCCTGCGCCAGCTCATGGCCCAGCGCCATCCGGTCTACGCCCATGCCGACGTGGAGGTGATCTCCCGCGACGTCGCACACGACCGGGTCGTGCAGGACGTCATGGAAGCCCTCGACGCCTACCTCAGCGGATCAACGCAGCCAAGAATCGCAGCTCAGTGACGAATCGCAGCTCAGTGACGGAGCGTAGCCCAGTGACGGATCGCCCCCCATCGACCGACCGCCTGACCGTGGCCGTGCCCCTCGACCAGGGCCGCGCCTACGACATCCTGATCGGGCGCGGCCTCCTCGACGAGGCCGGCCGACACGTGGCCGCCCTCGGTGCCAAGGCGGCGGTCATCGTCTCAGACACCAACGTCGCCGCCCTCTACGGGGCGCGCCTGCGCGCGAGCCTGGAGGCGGCGGGCCTGCGCTCGGGCCTCGTCACCGTGGCCCCGGGCGAGGCTTCTAAGAGCTACGCCACCTACGCTGAGGTCTGCGACGGGCTCCTCGCCCACAAGGTGGAGCGCAACGACCTCGTGGTGGCGCTCGGCGGCGGCGTCGTCGGCGATTTGGCGGGCTTTGCCGCCGCCACCCTACGGCGCGGCGTGCGCTTCGTGCAGGCGCCGACGAGCCTCCTCGCCCAGGTCGATTCCTCGGTGGGCGGCAAGACCGGCATCAACTCAGGCCACGGCAAGAACCTCATCGGCGCCTTCCACCAGCCCCGCCTCGTGCTCGCCGACACCGCCACCCTCGATACCCTGTCGGAGCGGGAGATGCGGGCGGGCTACGCCGAGGTGGCCAAGTACGGGCTGATCAACGACGCCGCCTTTTTCGACTGGTGCGAGGCGCACTGGTCCGGCATCTTCGCGGGCGGCCACGAGCGCGACGAGGCGGTGGCGATCTGCTGCCGGGCCAAGGCCGGCGTGGTGGTGCGCGACGAGCGCGAGGACGGCGAGCGCGCCCTGCTCAACCTCGGCCACACCTTCGCGCACGCCCTGGAGCGGCTGACCGGCTACGAGTCCGCCCGCCTCGTCCACGGCGAGGCGGTGGCAATCGGGCTGGCGCTCGCCTTCCGCTTCTCCGCCCGCCTCGGCCTGTGCCCGGGACAGGACGCGGGCCGCGTCGCCAACCACCTGGCCCTCGCCGGCCTGCCGACCCGCCTTCAGGCGGTGCCGGGCGGCTGCGGGGACGCCGACGCCCTGGTGGCGGCGATGGCCCAGGACAAGAAGGTTCGGGATGGGGCCCTGACCTTCATCCTGGCCCGCGGCATCGGCCAGAGCTTCATCGCCCCGGGCATCGACGGTGCCGAGGTGCGCGCCTTTCTCCACGATGAGCTGAGAGCCCCTTGAGCGCGGCCGGCCGGCGGACCGGGCCGGATCGGAGAGCCCGTTGAGCGACGAGGCCGAGCGCATCGAGATTCAGGCCCTGCGCCGCCGGGTGGCCGCGCTCGAGGCCGAGGTCGCGCGGCGGCGCGACCCGCCGGCGGCGCAGCGGGATGCGGAGCTGCGCCTCGTTACCGACGCGTTGCCGATGCTCGTGGCCTCCATCGACCGGGACTACCGCTACCGCTTCAACAACCGGCACTACGAGACCTGGTTCGGCCGCCACGGCGCGGACCTGACCGGCCTCCACGTGCGCGACGTGCTCGGCCCCGAGGCCTTCGCCGAGCGCCGTCCCTTCCTGGACCGGGCGCTCGCCGGCGAGACCATCGCGGCCGATGGCGCCCTGCCGGATCGCCACGGCCACCTGCGCGCCTGCGCCATCCAGTACATCCCGCGCCGGGACGCGGCAGGCACGGTGGACGGGATCTTCGTCCTGGCCATCGACGTGGAGGAGCGGCGGGCGGCGGAGCGGCGTCGGATCGCGGTGGCCGAACTCGGCGACCGCCTGCGCGACCTCGACGACACCGCCGCGATCGCCTTCGCGGCCTCCGAGATCCTCGGCACCACCCTCGGCGTCAGCCGGGCCGGCTACGGCACCATCGACCCCGTCGCCGAGACCATCCTGATCGAGCGGGACTGGAACGCCCCCGGCATCCGGAGCTTGGCCGGAACCCTGCAGTTTCGCGATTACGGCTCCTACATCGAGGCGCTGAAGCGGGGCGAGACGGTGATCTGCGTCGATGCGGAGACGGATCCGCGCACGATCGCCGGGTCCGCGGCCCTCAAGGCGATCAGCGCGCAGTCCTTCGTCAACATGCCGCTCACCGAGCACGGCGGCTTCGTGGCACTCCTCTACCTCAACCACGCCACCGCCCGGACCTGGTCGGCGGAAGAACTCGCCTTCATGCGCAACGTCGGCGAGCGCGTGCGGGCGGCGACCGAGCGCAGCCGCGCCACCGCCGCACGGCGCGCCAGCGAGGCGCAATTCCTCGCCTTCGCGCAGGTGATGCCCAACCACGTCTGGGCGGCCTCGCCGGCGGGCGCCCTCGATTGGTTCAACGATCAGGTCTACGCCTATAGCGGTGCGGCGGCCGGCGCCCTCACGGGCGAGGCTTGGGCCGGCCTCGTCCATCCCGAGGACCGCGCGGGCGTGATCCGGACCTGGGGCGAGGCGGTGGCCGGCGGCTCTCCCTACGAGGCCGAGTTCCGCATCCGGCGCGGGGACGGAGCCTATCGCTGGTTCCTGGTGCGCGCCGAGCCGATCCGCGCGGCCGACGGCGCCATCCTGCGCTGGGTCGGCACCAACACGGACATCGAGGACCGCAAGGCCGCCGCCGCCGAGCTCGCGCGCCTCAACGCCAGCCTGGAGCGGCAGGTCGTGCACCGGACCCGCGAGCGCGACCGCATCTGGGAGACTACCACCGACCTGATGGGCACGGCCGGCCTCGACGGCTACCTGAAGACCGTCAATCCGGCCTGGGAGCGAACCCTCGGCTGGAGCGAGGCGGAGCTGCTGAGCCGGCCCTTCGCCGTGCTGATCGACCCGGTGGACCATGCCGAGACGGCGGAGGTGGTCCGCCGTCTCGGCGCGGGTGAGACCGTGACCGGCTTCGTCGACCACGTGTTCGCCAAGGACGGCAGCCAGCGCATCGTCATGTGGACGGCCGCGCCCGACGGCGCGCACTTCACTATCATCGGGCGCGACATCACCGACCAGCGCCGCACCGAGGACGCCCTCCGCCAGGCCCAGAAGATGGAGGCGGTGGGCCAGCTCACCGGCGGCCTCGCCCACGACTTCAACAACCTGCTGACCGGGATCTCGGGCGGCCTCGAACTGCTCCAGACCCGGATGGCGCAGGGGCGCCTGACCGACCTCGACCGCTACATCAACGCGGCGCAGGGAGCGGCCAAGCGTGCCGCCGCCCTGACGCACCGCCTGCTCGCCTTCTCGCGAAGGCAGACGCTCGACCCGAAGCCCACCAGCGTGAACGGCCTCGTCGCCGGCATGGAGGAGCTGGTCCGGCGCACGGTCGGGCCCGCGATCACCATCGAGGTCGTGGGCGCGGCCGGCCTCTGGACCGCCCTGGTCGATCCGAACCAGCTCGAGAACGCCCTCCTCAACCTCTGCATCAACGCCCGGGACGCGATGCCGGAGGGCGGGCGCATCACCATCGAGACGGCCAACAAGTGGCTCGACATCCGCGCCGCCCGGGAGCGCGACCTCGATCCGGGCCAGTTCCTCTCCCTGTGCGTCACCGATACAGGCACCGGCATGAGCCCGGAGGTGATCGCCCGCGCCTTCGACCCGTTCTTCACCACGAAGCCCATCGGCGAGGGCACCGGCCTCGGCCTGTCGATGATCTACGGCTTCGCGCGCCAGTCGGGAGGCCAGGTCCGGATCTACTCGGAGCTCGGCCAGGGCACGACCGTCTGCCTCTACCTGCCGCGCCATTACGGGTCGGCGCAGGAGCGGGACGCCGAGGCGGACCTGGCCCACGCACCCCGGGCGGAACAGGGCCAGACCGTGCTCGTCGTGGACGACGAGCCCACGGTGCGGATGCTCGTCACCGAGGTGCTGGAAGACCTCGGCTACACCGCCATCGAGGCGGCCGACGGGCCGGCCGGTCTCAAGGTGCTCGAATCCGACGTGCGCCTCGACCTCCTCGTCACCGATGTGGGCCTGCCCGGCGGCATGAACGGGCGCCAGATGGCCGATGCCGGCCGCGTCGTGCGCCCCGGCCTGAAGGTGCTGTTCATCACCGGCTACGCCGAGAACGCCGTGCTGGGCAACGGCTACCTGGAGCCCGGCATGCAGGTGCTCACGAAGCCCTTCGCGATGGAGGCGCTGGCCGGACGGATTCGGGAACTGATCGCCGAGGGGCGGGAGACCTGAGCCCTGCGGCGCGCCCCGTGGTAATCAACGGCTTCCCTGGCGAGACAATCCTCCGGCATCGGCGCGCATGGAACCCCATACCGATCTCTGGCTGGCCGCGAGCATCGTGGCGATCTCGCTCCTGCTCGCGGCCTTTTTCGCCGGGGCCGAGACCGCCTTCACGGCGGCCTCGCGGGCCCGGATGCTGGCCCTGGAGAACGCCGGCGACGGGCGCGCGCGCCTCGTCAACACCATCCTGGCGCGCCGCGAGCGCTTCATCGGCGCCATGCGCATCGGCTACAGCATCGTGGCGATCGGCGCCGCCGCCTTCACCACCGGGGTGCTCACCACCGTCTTCGGCAAGAGCGGGGTTCTGTACGCCACGGGGGTGATGTCGGTGCTCGTCATCGTCTTCGCCGAGGTGCTGCCCAAGACCCTGGCGATCACCGCGCCGGACCGGGCGGCCCTCGTCACGGCGCGGCCGGTGGCCGTCGCGGTGGCGCTGCTCGGCCCCGCTGCGCTCGCCGTCGAGGCGTTGGTGCACGCGATGCTGCGCCCCTTCGGCATCCGGAACGGCGAGCGCCCGGCCGTCCTCTCGGCCAGCGACGAGATTCGCGGCCAGGTGGCGCTGCTGCATCGCGAGGGCGGGGTCGCCAAGGCCGAGCGCGACATGCTCGGCGGCCTCCTCGACCTCTCCGAGCTGACCGTCTCGGAGGTGATGGTCCACCGCACCAAGATGCGCACCATCGATGCCGACCTGCCCTCGGAGGAGATCGTGCGCGCGGTGCTGGCCTCGCCCTATACCCGGATGCCGCTCTGGCGGGGCAGCTCGGAGAACATCGTCGGCGTGCTGCATGCCAAGGACCTGCTGCGGGCCCTCGACGCCGCCGGGGGCGACGCCTCCGGCCTGAAGGTGGAGGCCCTGGCCCTGGAGACGTGGTTCGTGCCCGACACCACCTCCCTGCGCGATCAGCTCAAGGCCTTCCTCACCAAGAAGACCCACTTCGCCCTCGTGGTCGACGAGTACGGCGAGGTGATGGGCCTCGTGACCCTGGAGGACATCCTGGAGGAGATCGTCGGCGACATCGCCGACGAGCACGACGTCACCGTCTCCGGCGTGCGGCCCCAGGGCGACGGCTCGGTCCATGCGGATGGCAGCGTGCCGATCCGCGACCTGAACCGGGCCATGGACTGGGATCTGCCCGACGACGAGGCCACCACCATCGCGGGGCTCGTGATCCACGAGGCCCGGGCCATCCCCGACACCGGTACCGCCTTCAACTTCCACGGGTTCCGCTTCGAGGTGGTGCGCAAGGCCCGCAACCGGATCACCGCCCTGCGCATCACGCCCCTCGGCCCCGGGCCGCGCAAACCAGAAACCTGGGGTTGAATTCACGGTAACGTGACCGATACGTGTGCGATGTCTAGCGAAGCGTAACCGCGCTGGTGTAATCTCGCTCCAAGGAGTCGGAGCCGCCGCCGCGAGACGGCGCGGTGGCCCCTGGATGGCGTGGCGGCAGAGGAGGGCGGAACCGGTCGATGCTGCTCGATGCCACCACCCTGCTTCTGGTGACGACCATCCTGACCTCCATGGTCGGGAGCCTGTTCCTGCTGTCCTGGAGCCAGGCGCGCCACGTCCATGCCCTGGCGATCTGGGGGGTGGCCCACCTCGCCGGCGCGGCGGGCTCCGCCCTGCTCGGCCTGCGGGGCGTGATCCCGGACTGGATCTCGATCGTCGTCGCCAACGGCGTGATGATCACCGCCTACGGCCTGATCTGGACCGGCACCCGCGCCTTCGAGGGCCGGGCGCCGCGGTGGGTGCCGATCGGCGTCGCCGTCGCGCTCTGGAGCGGCGGCTGCCTGATCCCGGCCTTCTACGAATCGCTGCCCGCCCGGGTGATCGTGGCCTCGAGCCTGGCCGGTGGATTCTGCTTCGTGGCGGCGCGGGAGTTCTGGCGCGGGCGGGCCGAACCCCTGGTCTCGCGCTATCCCGGCATGGCCCTGCTGATGCTCTACGCGCTGGCCTATTGGATTCGCGTGCCCCTTGCCCTGCTGGTCCCGCCGCAGGCCGGGCCCAATCCCCTCCAGACGCCCTGGCTGACGATCCTGTGCCTCGTCGGCATGCTGTTCACCCTCGCCATCGCCTTCGTGTTCATGTCCCTGACCAAGGAGCGCGCCGAGCACCTCCAGCGCCGGGCCGCCGACACGGACGCGCTCACCGGAATCCTCAGCCGCCGGGCCTTCGTGGCGCGGGCGGAGGCCGCCCTCGCGGCGCGGAGCGGGGCGCAGAGCCCGACTGTCACCCTGCTGCTGTTCGACCTCGACCATTTCAAGCGCATCAACGATGCCTACGGTCACGCGGTCGGGGACGGCGTCCTCGTCGGGTTCTGTCACACGATGGAGGCTCTGCTGCCGGAAGACGCGCTCTTCGGCCGGATGGGCGGCGAGGAGTTCGCCTGCCTGCTCACGGGCGTGACGCCGGATCAGGCCCTGGTCCAGGCCGAGTTCCTGCGCGCGGCCGTGGCCCGGATCAGCGTACCGGAACTGCCGCAACTCGCCGTGAGCGTCAGCATCGGCCTCGCGGCGGCCCAGGCCGTGCCGGACCGGGCCCGTGGCGCCTCGACCGGCGAGCCGTGGACCGGCCGCCTCGACGGGCTCCTGCGCCGGGCGGACGCGGCCCTCTACGAGGCCAAGCGCAACGGGCGCGACCGTAGCGAGATCGCGCCGTCCACCCTGCGCCGGGCGGCCTGAGAGGGCCTGCTCCGACGCACCGTCCGGGACCGGCCGCCATGGGCCGGCCCCGTTATGCCCGCCCTACGGCGCCTTGGGGGCCGGCGGCGCGGTGGGGGCGGCCGCCGTACGCTCGATCTTGGCATTCTCGCGAAGCTTCAGGATCAGGTCCTGCTGCGCCTTGCGGGTGATGTACTGGTCCACCTGCTCCTTCATCTCGGGGAAGGTCGGCACCGGCTTGGTGCGCTTCTCCTCGACCTTGATCACGTGCCAGCCGAACTGGGTCTTGACCGGGTCGGACACCTGGCCGGCATTGAGCTTGAAGGCGGCCTCGGCGAAGGGCGCCACCATGCGCTCCTTGGAGAACCAGCCCAGATCCCCGCCCTCGGTCTTCGAGCCCGGGTCCTTCGAGACCTCGGCCGCGACCTTGGCGAAATCCTCTCCGCCCTTGATCCGCGCGGCGATCTTCTTCGCCTCGTCCTCGTTCTCCACGAGGATGTGGCGGGCGTGCACCTCCTCCTCGGGCTTCATCGCCTTGACGGTCTGGTCGTAGAGGGCCTTGGCCGCCTCCGGGGTCGCCGCCTTCTTGGCCTCGCGCTCCAGGTACTCGTCGAGGAGGAGCTTGTCCTTGAAGTAGGCGAGCTTGCGCTGGAAGTCCGGCGTATCGGCGACCTTGGCGGCGTCCGCCGCCTGGGCCCCGACCTTGAGGTCGATCATGTAGTCGACGAGCAGCGCCTTCTTCTGCGCATCGTCGACACCCGGCAGCGAGAGAGCAGGGTCCTCGGCCGCGATGGCGAGGTCGCCCGCGGTGATGGCCGACCCGTTCACCTTCGCGACCACGGTCTCGGGTGCGACCGGTGCGGCGGCCGGCGCCGCCGGCGTCGCGGCCGGAGCCTGGGCTCGAGCGGAGGCCAGGGGCAGGCCCAGCGCCAGGGCCACGGCGCCCGTGCGCAGCAGACTGAAGCGCAGGCGACCCGAGCGTGTGGGGAAGTGGATCATCGTCATCGAGGCGTCCTTGGGAGCGCCGCCCGTCGGACCGGCCCTCGTCGGCCGGACTCTTGGCGGCCGGAGGTGTTCGCGTGGGGCGGTCGAGAGGGGAGCGCGGCCGGCAGCCGTCGCGATTCTGGCCGCGCTATCAGGTGGCGTGCGGGCACACCGAAGGCAAGCGCGGCCGTTGAACCGGATCTGCGATTTCGCGCAATTGCGATCAGTTCGCGGGAGGTGCCGTTAAGGTCCGCGCGCCTAAGCTCCGCCTTCTCTTCTCGGGAGATCACGATGCGGAGCGGTCAGGTCATCGGCGGCGCCCTGCTCGTCCTGGCGCTCGGCGCGGCGGACGATGCCGAGGCGCGGGGGCGGGGCGGACGCGTAGGATCGCGGGGCGGCCTCGTGCTGGCCTCCACGGGCAGTGCCGCCGCCGGCGTGGCGTCAGCCCGCGACGGTTCCGATCAGGCCACGCGCGAGCCCGGCCTGCGTCCCGTCCTGCCCGTGACGGCCCCCGCCCCGCTCCAGCGCGAGGTCCGGGCGGCCGAGCCCTGGTGTGCCAACCGGCGCGTGGTCGGCTCCGGCACCGGGTTCTGCGTCATCAACTGAGCGTGCGGGATCGAAACGCGGCGCTGCCGCGTTTGTCGAGTCGGATCAGGCTGCCGTCCCTTCGGGCGGCGGCCGTTTCGCCGTTCCGTGTCCGGATGGAGGCCCCGGTTCTCGCCCAGGGGCGAGGCGACGACAGGGGCCGGCTCTTTCGGATGCGCGGGGCCGTGTTTACCTCTATAAGCCCGGCCAACATTCGCCTTCAGACTTTTCGATCGACCGTAGGTTCACGATGCTCGGTGCCCTCGCCAAGAAAATTTTCGGCTCGTCCAACGACCGGCGCGTGAAGGGCTATCGTCCCCGTGTGGCCGAGATCAACGCCCTGGAGCCCGAGATCGCCGCGCTCTCGGACGACGACCTGCGCGCCCGCACCGACATGCTGAAGGCCGAGCTCGCTGCCGGCAAGAGCCTCGACGACATCCTCGTGCCGGCCTTCGCCACGGTCCGCGAGGCGGCCAAGCGCGTGCTCGGGCAGCGCCACTTCGACGTGCAGATGATCGGCGGCATGGTGCTCCACGAGAGCGGCATCGCCGAGATGCGCACCGGCGAGGGTAAGACCCTGGTGGCGACCCTGCCGGTCTACCTCAACGCGCTGTCGGGCCTCGGCGTCCACGTGGTCACGGTGAACGACTACCTCGCCGCCCGCGACGCCGAGTGGATGGGCCGGGTCTACCGTTTCCTCGGGCTCTCCGTCGGCACCATCGTGCACGGCCTCGACGATGGCCAGCGCAAGGAAGCCTACGCCTGCGACATCACCTACGGCACGAATAACGAGTTCGGGTTCGATTACCTGCGCGACAACATGAAGTACGAGCTGTCCCAGCTTTCGCAGCGGGGACACAACTACGCGATCGTCGACGAGGTCGACTCCATCCTGATCGACGAAGCGCGCACGCCGCTCATCATCTCGGGCCCGGTGGATGACCGCTCCGAGTTGTACGTCTCGGTCGACGCCCTGATGCCGCATCTGGAGCGCGAGCATTACGATCTCGACGAGAAGCAGCGCACGGTCTCGCTGACCGAGAGCGGCAACGAATTCGTGGAGGACCTCCTGCGCGGCGCGGACCTGCTGAAGGACGGCGACCTCTACGACGCGCACAACGTCTCCCTGGTCCACCACGTCAACCTGGCCTTGCGCGCCCACACCCTGTTCACCCTGGACAAGGACTACATCGTCAAGAACGACGAGGTGGTGATCATCGACGAGTTCACCGGCCGCATGATGCAGGGCCGGCGCTACTCGGAAGGGCTGCATCAGGCGCTGGAGGCCAAGGAGCGGGTCACGATCCAGCCCGAGAACCAGACGCTCGCCTCGATCACCTTCCAGAACTACTTCCGCCTCTATTCGAAGCTCGCCGGCATGACCGGCACCGCCTCGACGGAGGCCGACGAGTTCGCCGAGATCTACAAGCTCGAAGTGGTCGACATCCCGACCAACAAGGCGGTCGAGCGCGTCGACGAGGACGACGAAGTCTACCGGACGGTGGACGAGAAGTACGTCGGCATCATCGCCGAGATCGAGAAGGCGCATGCGCGTCACCAGCCGATCCTGGTCGGCACCGGCTCCATCGAGAAGTCGCAGCACTTGGCCGAGATGCTGCTGAAGTCCGGCTTCACCCAGCTCGACTACTCGGACCCGAACGCGCTGACGGACGTCTACGCCGCCGCCCGCGAGGGCCGGGTGACGAAGCGCTTCGCCGTGCTCAACGCACGCTTCCACGAGCAGGAGGCCTACATCGTCGCCGAGGCCGGCGTGCCCGGCGCCATTACCATCGCGACGAACATGGCCGGGCGCGGCACCGACATCAAACTCGGCGGCAACGTCGAGATGCGCGTCGAGAAGGAACTCGCGGGCGTGGCCGAGGGCCCTGAGCGCGCGGCCGCCATCGCGGCGATCAAGGCCGAGATCGACGAGAACCGCGCCAAGGTGCTGGCCTCGGGCGAGCCCGCCGACCCGGAGGCGGGTCGCAAGAAGGCGCTGCCGGGCGGCCTCTACATCATCGGCACCGAGCGCCACGAATCCCGCCGCATCGACAACCAGCTGCGCGGCCGCTCCGGCCGCCAGGGCGATCCCGGCCGCTCGAAGTTCTACCTGTCGCTCCAAGACGACCTGATGCGGATCTTCGGCTCCGACCGCATGGACGGCATGCTGACCCGCCTCGGCCTGGAGCAGGGCGAGGCGATCATCCATCCCTGGATCAACAAGGCGATCGAGAAAGCGCAGCAGAAGGTCGAGGCGCGCAACTTCGACATGCGCAAGAACGTGCTCAAGTACGACAACGTCATGAACGACCAGCGCAAGGTCGTGTTCGAGCAGCGGCGTGACTTCATGGGTCAGGAGAGCGTGCGCGAGACCGTGGACGAAATGCGCCACGGCGTGGTCGACGACCTCGTGGCCGTGCACGTGCCCGAGAACGCCTATGCCGAGCAGTGGGACATCGAGGGCCTGCGCGAGCGGGTCCAGACGGTGCTCAACCTCGACGTGCCGGTGGAGGACTGGGCCAAGGAGGAGGGCATCGCCGACGAGGAGATGCGCGACCGCCTGCGCCAGTCGGCGGACGAGGCCTACGGCGTGCGCGTCGAGAAGAACACGCCCGAGGTGATGACCTACGTCGAGAAGCAGGTGCTTCTGCAGACCCTCGACCACCTCTGGCGCGAGCACCTCGTCACCCTCGACCACCTGCGCCAGGTGGTGGGCTGGCGCGGCGTCGCCCAGCGCGACCCCCTCAACGAGTACAAGTCCGAGGCCTTCGACCTCTTCAACGGCCTCGTCTCCGCCCTGCGCGAGCAGGTGACGCAGCAGCTCTCGCGCATCGAGATCATGTACGACGAGGCGCCGGCCGACGGGACGGCCGATCCGTTCTCCCAGGCCACCCTGCCGCCGATGTTCGCCCAGCACCTCGACCCTGTCACCGGCGAGAACGAGATGAGCCGGATCGGCACGGGCAGCGACGGCGGGGCAGGCCCCGCCTACGGCTATGCCGCCCGCGAGATGGCGACCGACACCGCCGTTCTCGAGCGCGACCCGCAGGATGCCGGCACTTGGGGCCGGGTCGGCCGCAACGAGCCGTGCCCCTGCGGCTCCGGTAAGAAGTACAAGCACTGCCACGGCACCCTGACGGTCTGAGGATGGGCCAACCCGCCCAAATCCAGATCACCTACGGCATCGAGCCGGACCTCGACGTGGCGGAGTTCCGCCGCGTCCTCGTGGAATCGGGGCTCGCCGCCCGTCGCCCGGCCGACGATCTCGTGCGTCTCGGGCAGATGCTGGCACAGGCCGACCTCGTCGTCACCGCCCGCCGGGACGGCGTGCTGGTGGGCGTGGCGCGCACGCTCACGGATTTCAGCTTCTGCGCCTACCTCTCGGATCTGGCCGTGTGCCGCTCGGCGCAGGGGCTGAAGGTCGGCCAGGGCCTCATCGGTGCCACCCGCGCGGCAGTCGGGCGCGAGGCCTCGCTGCTGCTCACGGCCGCCCCCGACGCCGTCACCTTCTACGATCATATCGGCATGCCGCGCGTGGCCGACGCCTTCCGCTACGAGCGCGAGGCCTGAGCCCGGCGCCCGCAAAAAGCCGCGCTTGCCCGAAAACGAACCCATTTGGCCGGCAATCCATATGGATACGCTTGAGGGATTGAGGCGAGGCGGCATGCAGGACACCCGATCGGCGACGACGCTGCCTCTGCTGGGCCTTCTCCTGGTTGTTCCCGGTCTCGCCGGTTGCAACACCTATGCGGGGAATCCCAACGCCACGGGTTCGACGCTGGCCGCCAAGGCGATTGCTGCCACCGACGAGGAGCGGGACTGCCTCGGCCGGGCCATGTACTTCGAGTCGAACCGCAGCGACCCGGAAGGCCTCCTCGCCGTCGGAACGGTGGTGATGAACCGGCTCGAAGCGGCAGCCTTCCCGAATGGCGGGATCTGCGCCGTCGTGGGTCAGCCCCGGCAGTTCGCCCCCGGCGTGCTGACGCGGAAGATGGAAGGCAGGGAACTCCAGAAGGTCGCCGAGGTGGCGGACGCGGTGCTCGACGGCCAGCGCCATCCCAAGGTCGGCCGGGCCATGTACTTCCACACCGCCGGCCTGCGCTTCCCCTACAACAACATGCACTACGTCGCGGTGGCGGGCGGCAACGCCTTCTACGAGAAGCGCAAGCCCGGCGCGGTGGAGCAGGCCGCGCCCCCGGTTGCCCTGGCCTTCGCCTCCGCTGAACCCACCGCGATACCGATGATGCCCGTGGCGCCGGTGGTACCAGTGGCGGCTCCTGTCCCACCCAGAGTCGATCCCGCCCCGCCACAGGCCGCGCCCATCCAGGCGCCCCCGGCGGCTGTTCATCGTGCGGAGCCGGTTCGCACGGCGCGGGTCGCGGCCGAACCGAAGCCTGCCGCGGTGGCTCGGACGACGCCCCCGCGTAGCCGCGTTGCCATGACGCCCGCCGCCCTGGCGCCGCAGCCGATCATTCCGCCGACGGTTCTCAATCTGCCGAGGCCGTGAGCCGCCTTGCGGGTTCCGCGTCCGATCGCGGACGCCCCTGAGCCTCGGACCCGGTCGAACCGGCGCGGAGCGGATCGTTTCGCGAGGGTGGTTCCCCAGCACCGCGTGCCGCTTTCGGTCGCGGAGGCCGTGGCGGACGCTGCGCTATGTCAGGTCCTGCCCCTTCGAACACAGCAGGTCGCCATGAATGTCCTTCGCCCGGTCGCCCACCTGTCCGCAGCCGGCCTGCGCGCGGTCGTCCACGCGCTCACCGCCGGCTTCGACGCGCTGACGGGTCCGGTGGGACGCTTGAGCGATCGCCTCGAAGCCCATCTGCGCGAGCGCACCACGCTGCTCCGGGCCTATTACGCGCGCCCCTCGCATCGGCTGTCCGCACCGTTGCCGGTCCTCGACGCGCCCGTCGATCTGGCGCTGCGCGGTGGTCTCGAGACCCCGCGTCGCGTCGCCTGACGGCAAAGCCCCGGACGCTCAGGCGCGCCGATGGACCCGGGGCCGATCCGCGTGGCGGGTGTCGTCCCGGATCGGGTTCCTACACCGTCACCTGGGTTCCCACCTCCACCACGCGGCCGGTGGGGATCTGGAAGAAGTCCGTGGCGTCGTTGGCGTTCTTGGCGAGCGTGATGAAGATCCGGTCCTGCCACAGCGGCATGCCCGAATGGGCGGCCGGGCGGATCGAGCGGCGGGACAGGAAGAACGATGTCGCCATGATGTCGAACTTGAAGCCCTGCTTGCGCAGCAGCGTCAGGGTCCGGGGGATGTTCGGCGTCTCCATGTAGCCGAACTTCATCACGACCTTGTGGAAGTGCGGGCCGATCGGCTCGATGTGGATGCGGTCGGCCTCGGCGGCCCGGGGGGTGTCCACGGTCTCGACGGTGAGCACCACGTTCTTCTCGTGCAGCACCTTGTTGTGCTTGAGATTGTGCAGCAGGGCGGCCGGCGCGATGTAGGGGTCGCTCGTCAGGAACACGGCGGTGCCGCGCACGTGGTGCGGCGGGCTCTTCTCCAGCATGCCGACGAGTTCGATCAGCGGCACGTCAGTCTTGCGTGTCTTGTTGATGAGGATGCCGACGCCGCGCACCCAGGTCCACATCATGACGATCAGGGCGCCCGCGAAGAGCAGGGGCACGTAGCCGCCCTCGAACACCTTCAGCATGTTCGACAGCAGGAACAGGAACTCCACCGCCGCGAAGGGCAGGATCGCGAGGCCGGCGGCCCAGGGCGACCATTTCCAGGTCTTCCACAGCACCAGGAAGGCGAGGCTCGCGGTGATCAGCATCGTGCCCGTCACGGCGATGCCGTAGGCCGAGGCCAGGGCCGCCGAGGAGCGGAACAGCACGGCCAGGATCACGACGCCGATCATGAGCAGGGCGTTGATCTGCGGCAGGTAGATCTGGCCCGAATGCGATTCGGAGGTGTGGCGGATCTCCAGGCGCGGCAGCAGGCCGAGCTGGATCGCCTGGCGCGACAGCGAGAAGGCGCCGGTGATGACGGCCTGGCTCGCCGTGACGGTGGCGGCGGTGGCGAGCAGCACCATCGGCAGCAGGCCCCATTCGGGTACGAGCTGGAAGAACGGATCGGTGGTGTCGGGCTTCGAAAGAACGAGGGCCGCCTGGCCGAAATAATTCAGGACGAGGCAGGGGCCGACGAGGCCGAGCCAGGCGATCTGGATCGGCCGGCGCCCGAAATGCCCGAGATCGGCGAACAGCGCCTCGGCCCCCGTTACCGCCAGGAACACCGCCCCGAGCGCCACCAGGGCGCCGGTGCCGTGCCCGAGCAGGTAATGCACCGCGTAGTAGGGGTTCAGCGCCCAGAACACGTCGGTGTTGGTGATGATGTGGGGCAGGGCGGCCAGGGCCATGGCGGCGAACCACACCGCCATGACGGGCCCGAAGAACGACGCCACCTTGCTGGTGCCCCGCACCTGGATGAGGAACAGCGGCACGATGATCGCGATGGTGATCGGCAGCACGTAGGCTTCGAAGGCCGGGGTGACGAGCTTCAGGCCCTCCACCGCCGAGAGCACCGAGATCGCCGGCGTGATGATGGCGTCGCCGTAGAACAGCGAGGCCCCGAGCAGGCCGAACATGAACACCACCCGGGAGCCGCCGAGCGCCGTACGGGCGAGCGCCATCAGCGAGAGGATGCCGCCCTCGCCGTTGTTGTCCATCCGCATCAGGATGACGACGTACTTGATGGTGACGATGAGGACGAGCGCCCACAGGATCAGCGAGGCGACCCCGAGGACCTCCTCGCGCAGCAGGATGCCGTCGGCGCGGGCCGAGACCAGGGCTTCGCGGAAGGCGTAGAGCGGGCTCGTCCCGATATCGCCGTAGACGACGCCGATGGAGCCGAGGACGAGGGTCCAGAGGCTCGCCGGCGCGTGGGCGCGCGCGGTTTCGGCGGCCCCGTCGGCGATGGGGGGTGGGCTCCCGGCTCCCTCGGATTTGGCGGCGGGCGCGCTCGAAGGGGCGGTCTGCGTCATTCGGCTCGATCGAGGCTCGTTGCGAGCCCAACGTCTCGCGGCACGGCTTCAGGCCGCGCGCGGGAACGCCGGGGCCGGACCCGACGAAGTCGGCCGGCGGGGGACGGTTGCATTCACGCTATCATGCGGCGCAGCATGAGAGAACGGCAACCTGGATCGAGGCGGCCGTTCTGGCATGGCTGACGCTGCGCCCGAGGGCTACTCGGCCGCGGTACGGGTGCCGGAGCCGAAGCGGCGCTCGATGTAGTCGGTCACCACGGTCTCGAAGTCCTTGGCGAGGGTCGGCCCGCGCAGGGTCATGGCCTTCTTGCCGTCGATGAAGACCGGGGCGGTGGGGGTCTCGCCGGTGCCCGGCAGGGAGATGCCGATGTCGGCGTGCTTCGATTCGCCGGGGCCGTTCACGATGCAGCCCATCACAGCCACGTTGAGGCCCTCGACGCCCGGATAGGCCTTCTTCCATTCCGGCATCGAGGTGACGATCCAGTTCTGGATGTCGCGGGCGAGTTCCTGGAACGTCGTCGAGGTTGTCCGGCCGCAGCCGGGGCAGGCCGCCACGAGCGGCACGAACGTCCGGAAACCCATGGTCTGCAGGAGTTCCTGCGCGGCCTTGACCTCCACGGTCCGGTCGCCGCCCGGCTCCGGGGTGAGCGAGTAGCGGATCGTGTCGCCGATGCCTTCCTGCAGCAGCACACCGATGGCGGCCGATGCCGCGACGAGGCCCTTCGAGCCCATGCCGGCCTCGGTCAGTCCGAGATGGATTGCGAAGTCCGAGCGGCGCGCCACCTCGCGGTAGACCGCGATGAGGTCCTGCACCGCCGAGACCTTGGCCGAGAGGATGATCTTGTCCTGGGACAGGCCGAGTTCGACGGCGCGCTCGGCCGACGAGAGGGCCGACTGCACCATGGCCTCGCGCATCACCGCGCGGGCGTCGATCGGACGGGCCGAACGGGCGTTCTCGTCCATCAGGTGGGTGAGGAGCGCCTCGTCCAGGGAGCCCCAGTTCGCGCCGATGCGCACGGTCTTCCCGTAGCGGATCGCCTGCTCGATGATCGTCGAGAACTGCGTGTCCTTCTTCTCCTTGAAGCCGACATTGCCCGGGTTGATCCGGTACTTGGCCAGCGCCTCGGCGCAGGCCGGATGGTCGGAGAGGAGCTTGTGGCCGATGTAGTGGAAGTCTCCGATCAGCGGCACGTGCACGCCGATGCGGTCGAGACGCTCGCGGATCTTGGGCACGGCGGCGGCGGCCTCGTCGCGGTCGACGGTGATGCGCACGAGCTCCGAGCCGGCCCGTGCCAGCTGGGCCACCTGCGCCACGGTGCCGTCGATGTCGGCGGTATCGGTGTTGGTCATGGACTGGACGACGATCGGCGCGCCGCCACCCACCGTGACCGCACCCTCGCCGGACCCGATGGTGACGCCGACCGTGCGGTGCCGGGGGCTCGGGCCTGCGATCTCGGGGCCGGTGCCGCTGATCGGGTTGACGGGGGTCGCGTCCATGATGTCCATCGTTGACTGTGCGCTCCGAGGAACGTCCGTCGGCGACGGTGAGCCGCCGACCGGGCCGGTTCGGGCCGGGTGACGGCGTTCCGATGCCGCAAACAATACGCCCTCGATCGTTTAGCTGAGATGACGGCGGGCGGGCGTCAAGCCCGCTGCGTCACCGGACGGGCCGGAGGGCGCGAGCGAGCGCTGGATCGTACTCGGCTCTTCCCATGTCCCATCTGCGCGGCGATGTCGAGTTTTCGGGGCCGTCCGGGGGGCAGGGCTGCGCACGGGACAGGGAACCGCTGCATCTTCCGGTCTGTTTGTGGCCTTGCGGCATCATATATTGCGATGCAGCATAAACTTTGGAGATCAGCATGCTCGATCCGCAACAGGAACCGCCGGTCGATTCGCTCATCGACGTTCCGGTCGAACACGACCTGCCGATGCAGCCCTCCCCGGGCACACGCGTCATGGCGGGGCCGCGGGCGGAGAAGACGGTGGCGCTGGCGCTCCAGGGCGGCGGCGCGCACGGCGCCTTCACCTGGGGCGTCCTCGACGCGCTGATCGAGGACGGACGCCTGGGCTTCGAGGCGATCACGGGGGCGAGCGCGGGCGCCATGAACGCGGTCGTGATGGTCGACGGCTGGCTCGAGGACGGGCCCGAGGGCGCCCGCCGGGCCCTGGCGCGGTTCTGGCGCGAGGTCAGTCTCGACGGTGATCTCTGGCCGGCGCAGCGCAAGGCCTTCAGCGGCGTGTTCGAGTTCTGGTCGAACAACCCCGTGGTGGAGTTCTGGAGCCGGGCGTTCCGGACCAGCCCCTACACGTCGAATCCGCTGAACTACAATCCCCTGCGCAAGGTCCTGGCCGCGCAGGTAGATTTCGAGCGCCTGCGCGGGGCCGAGACGGCCGGCGTGTTCGTCTCGGCCACTAATGTCTGGACCGGCAAGCTCGCGGTGTTCGAGCGCGAGTCCCTCAACGTCGACCACCTCATGGCCTCCGCCTGCCTGCCCACCGTGTTCCAGGCGGTCGAGATCGACGGCGTGCCGTACTGGGATGGCGGTTACCTCGGCAACCCGCCGCTCTATCCCCTCTATCGCGGCGCCGAGACCCGCGACATCGTCCTGGTGCAGATCAACCCGGTGGAGCGTCGCGAGACCCCACGCACGCCCCAGGAGATCCAGGATCGGCTCAACGAGATCACCTTCAATGCCAACCTGATGCGCGAACTGCGCGCCATCGATTTCGTCGACCACCTGATCAAGGAGGGCGTGCTGGGCCGGGGCGAGTACAAGTCCCAGTACGTCCACCGGATCGACGGCACCGGCGCCCTCGACGAGTACCAGGCTTCCTCGCGCCTCGACGCCCGTTGGCGGGTGTTCGAGCGCCTGCGCGACAAGGGCCGCGGCGCAGCGCAGGCCTGGATCGCGGAGAACTACGAGCAGATCGGCCGTACCTGCACGCTCGACCTTGAGGCGACCTATCGCTGAACCGGAATCCGCGTCAAACTTCCGAGTCTCCTGCGCTCGAGATCTCGCGCGCCCAAGGTCTCGTGCGCGCGAGATCTCCCGCGCGCGAGGGGATTAAAGGACGGGGGCCGGACGTTGACCCAACTATGACGACCGAACCGAACCGGCCCGGTGCCGCCTCCATCGTCGACCTGCTCGTTCCGCTGCGGCGCTACGCGCGCGCCCTGACGCGGGACACCCTGCGGGCCGATGACCTCGTTCACGATGCCCTGGTGCGTGCCCTCGAATCGGGCCAGGCCTCGCGACCGAACACCAATCTGCGGACCTGGATGATGACGGTCCTGCACAACGTCTTCATCGACGAGCAGCGCCGCAAGCGCGTCGAGGCCCGCCACGCCGATGCCCTCGTGCAGATGAGCGAGGAGGTGACGCCGCCCTCCCAGGAGGCGCAGGTCCGCCTCGCACAGATCCGCCGCGCCTTCCTCACCCTGCCGGAGGAGCAGCGCGCCGCACTCCATCTCGTGACCCTCGAAGGCATGGCCTACGCGGATGCCGCCGCCGTGCTGGGGATTCCGATCGGAACCCTGATGTCCCGCCTCGGCCGGGGCCGCGCCGCGCTGAGGGCCTTCGAAGAGGGCGAGCGCAATCCGGATCGGCCGGCTGGCGGCGACGTCGCCGAGCGGCGCCTGCGCCTGTCCTCCGAGCGACCGCGCCTTCGCCTCGTATCGCCGGACGAGCCGGACGGTCCGTTGCTGCGCCGGGCCATCGGCGACATCTGAATCGCATGAATTCCGGGGCGGACCAGGACCTCCAGGGTCGGATCATCCCCGAAGCGCGGCCGGGACGTCTTGTCCAGGGACGCGCCCCCTGTATCTGACCGGAGCCGACGCCATGGAACCGACAGCGATGATCGATCCGATCACCGAGAACGACCTCACCGCCTATGTCGACGGGCAGCTCGAAGGCCTTCGCCGCCTCGACGTGGAAGCGCATCTCGCGCGCCACCCCGAGACCGCCGCGCTGATCATGGCTGAGCTCCACGACCGGGACGCCCTGCGCCAGGCCTTCGCCGCGCTGCCCGGTCCCGGCCCGGAGCGCAACCGCGTCGCGGCGCGGCGCCTCGACCGCAATCTCGCCTGGCGCCGGTTCGGTGACCGCTTGCGCCGGGCCGCCGTCATCGCGGTCCTGGTGGGAACCGGCTGGCTCGCCCATTCGGACGGACCGTTCCTCGGTGTGCCCGACACCTTCGCGGCGTCCGTCGACCCGGCCCTCGTCGCCGATGCCCGCCATGCCCGCGAGGCCGCGCAGGTCCGTGCCCGCATCGCGTCCCAGCGCGGACTGGTAGGCTCCTACGACCGCGACGGCATCAGTGCCGCGACCGGCATCAGCCTGCCGGACCTGCCTGCGGACTGGATCGTGCGCGACGTGCAGATCGTCCCGGCCCGGAACGGGGCCGGCGTCGAGGTCGTGATCGATGCCGGCGCCCTCGGGGAGGTCTCGCTCTTCGCCACTCGCGGGTCGGCCACGGCCGGTTCGCACAGCGAGGTCACCAGCCCGGGCGACGGCGAGACCGCCTACTGGACCGCCGCCCACACCGCCTATGCCCTGAGCGGAGGCCGCGATCATGCGGGTCTGGGCGACGCCGCGCGCCGGCTCGCCGGACACGGCGCCCAGAGGCTCTGAGGACACATCGCCCGACCTGCGTCGATAAAGTCGGACGTTTTAGACGGGAGCGAGATCGGGTCGGGCCGCGTTCAGATCAGGAATGCCATATGCCTGTTGCAAGAGGGTGTTACGCTCTCGAGGCACATGCTCTTTGCTCAACTCTGATCCCGAGACGCCGATGGCCCGCCTGACCCTCGTCCTGACGTTCCTCGCCGCCTCGCCCCTGGCGGCCGTGGCACAGGATGCCGCGCAGAAGCCGGCCTCCGCGCCAGCCGTCGGCGTGACGCCCCTGACGCCGGGCAAGCCGGCCCGCGCACCCTATCTCACGGATGCCCAGGCTCCCGACACCGTCGCCATCCTGAGTGCGCCGCCCCGGGGCCAATCGGCGGCGGAGGCCGCCGACAAAGCGGCCTTCAACGCCACCCGCTCCCTCAAGGGCGGCCCACGCTGGGCCTTGGCCACCACCGATGTGGCGGACGGCGCCTCGGCCATCCTCGACGACTTCGCCTGCGTCATCGGCCAACGCATCGACCAGTCGCGGGCGCCGGCCCTGATGACCCTCTTGGAGCGCACCCGCCTCGATATCGCGCGCGCGACCCGGGCACCCAAGATGCACTACCGCCGCCTGCGCCCCTTCGTCGGCAACGACGCGGAGATCTGCGTCGTGCGGACCTCCGAACTGGACAACGCCTTCAGCTTCCCGTCGAGCCACGCGACCCAGGCCTGGACCTATGCGGCGATCATGGCCGCGCTCATGCCCGAGAAGGCCACGCAGTTCTTCGTGCGGGCCCGGTCCTACGGTGAGAGCCGCATTGTCTGCGGCCTGCACTGGGTCAGCGACATCGAAGCCGGCCGCACCGCCGCCAGTGCCGTCTACGCCGCCCTGCAGGGCGATCCGGGTTTCCGCGCCGATCTCGAGAAGGCCCGGGTGGAACTAGGCAAGCTGGTCACGAGTGGGGGCACGGCGCCGGATCAGGCCGTCTGCGCCCGCGAGGAGGCCGCCGCCCGCGAGCCCGTCCTGTAGGCTTCGGCCAGGCCGCAGGGGGATCACTGCGCCGGACATGGAAATCCCGGCCTCGAACCGAGAGCGTTCGGGGCATTAAGAAAAGGGCTCGGCCGGTTTCCCGGTCGAGCCCTTTGTTTTCCCGTGAAAACGTTAACCACGTCCGGTCTGGACGCAGCCTCCCTCAGGATCGGGGCGCGCCGCCGGCTTGTCCGCGCTTGCGCCGGCGCGCCAGGATGTTCAGGCCCTCGACGCCCGCCGAGAAGGCCATGGCGGTGTAGATGTAGCCCTTCGGCACGTGGGCCCCGAAGCCCTCCGCGATCAGCGTCATGCCGATCATGATGAGGAAGCCCAGCGCCAGCATCACCACGGTCGGGTTCGCGGCGATGAAGCGGGCGAGCGGGTCGGCGGCGAGCAGCATCACGGTCACGGCCGAGACCACGGCGATCACCATGATCGGCACGTGCTCCGTCATACCCACCGCCGTGATGATGCTGTCGATGGAGAAGACGAGGTCGAGGACCAGGATCTGGCCGATCGCCGCCGCGAAGCCGAGCTGCATCCCGCCGACATCGCTCTCCTTGGAGTCCGGATCGACGCTGTGATGGATCTCCTTGGTGGCCTTCCAGAGCAGGAACAGGCCGCCCGCGATGAGGATCAGGTCCCGCCAGGAGAAGCCCTTGCCGAACACCTCGATGATCGGCTGCGTCAACGCGACGATGTAGGCGATGGTGGCGAGCAGCCCGAGGCGTAGGACGAGGGCGAGGCCGATGCCGATGCGCCGGGCGCTCTGCTGCTTCTCCGGCGGCAGCTTGTTGGTGATGATCGAGATGAAGATGAGGTTGTCGATGCCGAGCACGACCTCCATCACCACGAGGGTGGCGAGGGCCGCCCAGGCGGTGGGGTCGTTGGCGAGTTGAAGCAGGCTGTCCACGTGGACCTCGTTCCGGGAGACGGGACCGGCCTTCGGAACACATCGGAAGGCCGGTCGAGCGAAAAGGGAGATGACGGAGCGAAAAGGGGGCCGGCGCCGCGCGGGGCAGGCGCCCGCCGGTCAGCGCCCCGGGGTTGGCCCCGCGGCCACGCCGGGCCGCTCGGCCGGGGCCGGGCTGATGATCCGCACGGCCTTCGGCAGAACCTTGAAGTGCGCCGGGGTGTAGGTCGAGAGTTCGCCGTCGGTGTTGACCGGGCGCGGCTTCTTGGTCTTGACGACGATCTCCGTGGTGCTGAAGGCGCGCACGTCCGCGGCCTTGCCCTGGGTGCCCTTGCGCAGGGCGGGCAGCAGCATCAACAGGCGCCACCAATGGGCGACCTCCAGGCTGTAGAAATCGAGCTTGCCGTCGTCGACGGTCGCGGTCTCCTCGACGGTCATGCCGCCGCCGTAGTGGCGTCCATTCCCCACCGAGACCTGAATGGTGCGCACGGTCTCGGTCTGACCGTCATGCTCGATATACACCGTGAACGGCCGCATCCGCCGCAGCACCCGGATTGCGGCGATGCCGTAGCCGAGGGTGCCCCAGGTCTTCTTCGATTCCGCCGTGAGGTCGCCGGCGAGATCGGCCGAGAAGCCGATGCTGGCCACGTTGAAGTAGTAGTGTCCGTTGACGCAGCCGAGATCGGCCGGCCGGGCCTCCTCGGTGGTGATGAGGCGGGCCGCATCCACGGGGTCCACCGGCAGGCCGAGGGAGCGGGCGAGGTCGTTGGCGGTGCCGAGCGGCAGGATGCCCAGAGGCAGGCCGGTCTCGACCAGGGCGGGGGCTGCCGCGTTCAGGGTACCGTCGCCGCCCCCCAGGATGACGAGGTCGCAGCCCTCCGCGTGGCGCTTGATCACGGCGGTGCAGTCGGCATCGCCCTCCGGCTCGAACGGGGTGATGCCCCCCTCGCGCAGGACGTTGCGCACCTCCTCCAGGGAGAAGCCGCCGTTTCGGGCCTTCGGGTTGACGAGGAGGAGGGCCTTGCGCGGCGCAGCCTGGGACGCGGCGCTCATCGCGGCACTCCAGGGGCGGACGGGGACGGCAGGAAGCAACGATGAAGCATGGGGTCTCAACCCTCCGGTGCACTCGCGCCGCGTCAGCGCAAAGGCATGGAAGGGTCCGACATCACGGTCAACGCCTCGACCGCCAGAGGGGCCCGGACCCGAAGCACCACAAGTTGGGCGCAGGCTTGGCAATGACAAGGGTCGCGTCGAAGACAATGCCGGCGTCGAAGACAATGCCGGCGTCGACGACGATGCGGGCGCGGGCGACATTCTCGGCGCGGATGACAATGCCCGGGCGGACACACAGCCCCGCTATTCCCGCATTCCCTCCGATGGCCGCGGAACCCGTTACGATTCAGGGAAACTTAGCGAGGCCGGACGACGTTTCCCCTCGGTCGATCGGTCCGACCCATACGTTCCATCCCGAAACCTGGCCGCGACCCCGGTGATGTGCCATGCGCCACGGCTCCCGCTTCGACGGCTTCCGACTGCCCTGCTCGACCGCCCTGGTGGGGCTCGCCCTGTCGGCGGGGTTCGCGCAGGCGCAGACGCGTCCGGGCTGGGTCGATCCTCCGGCCCGTCAGCCGACCGAGACCCCGGCGCCCGAGAAGGCACTGGCCGGCCGGCCGGCCGCCGAGGCACCCGAGACGAAACCCGCCGCTCCGCGATCCCTCGCCGAGACGCCGCCGGTCAAGGAGACGAACGAGGCCGCCCAGGAGGCGAGCCGCCCCGAGCGGCTGCCCATGGCCGCACAGCGCCGTCGCCTCGCGACCCCGGCCCCTGAGACCCGGCGCGGCGTGGGCGCCCGCGAGGAGGCATCCGACTATCTGCGCGTCCGCCCCCGCATCGCGCGGACGCCCGCGATGGCACCCGCCACTGCGTCCGAGGCGAACTTCCCTGCCTGGGCCATCGCCGCGACCCGCCTGACCGACACGTATCTCGACAGCGTCTCCGGTTCCGGCGACGGCATGGTTGCGGCTGCGCCCCGCTTCTACGCCGAGCGCGTCCAGTTCCACGGCCGCAGCCTGTCCCTCGCCGCCCTGATGGCGGAGAAGCGCCGCTTCGTCCGGCGCTGGCCCGAGCGGCGCTACGAAGCCCAGGGCGGCGCCACCCACACGGCCTGCAACGCCGCCACCGCGACCTGCATCGTACGGACCACGTTCGACTTCCGAGCCGACAATCCGGCCCGCGGCGCCCGCTCGCAGGGCGTTTCCGAGCTGACCCTGACCATCAGCTTCGCCGGACCGCGCCCGGTCATCGTGGCCGAATCGAGCCGTGTCCTGCGCCGCTATGGTGCTGGCGCGCTCAGCGCTATAGCGGGTCGTCAACGTGGTGCGTGACATCGTCGTGCGTGACCTCGGCCCGGCGCGGTCGTCACGCCGGGGCCGGAGTGGCGTAAGTCTTGGAAGTGCCGCGCATCTTGGAAGTGCCTCGCAGCTTGGAAGTGCCTCCCGTCTTGGATGAACGGACTTCACCCCCGCCCGCCGCCCGCGAGGTGGGACAGGCCGCGCCGGCGGCCAGCCGCGATGCCCTGCGAGCGCGGATCGCGGAGGAGATCGCCCGGCAGAACGTCTATCCCGTGGCCGAGCGCACGCTCAGCCTCCTGGCGGAAGCGTCCCTCGCGCCCCTGACGGAAGCGCCCTTCTACCGCGTGGTCGACCGCGCGGGCGCTCCGCGCCTTCTCACCGAGGCCGATGGCCGAACGGTGCCGATGCCGATCGAAGCGCTCTTCGCCGAGCTGCGGGATCGGCACCCCGCCCTGTTCCTGCCGCCGCCGCCCGAGCCGGAGCCTGTTCCCGAGCCGCCGGCCGAGCCCGCAGTGCCGGTGGAGGATTTCAGGGTGGCGACCGCGCGCTTCGTCGGGGCGCAGTCGCTCCTGGCCCGTTCCCTCATGGCGCGCTCGCTCACGCGTGGCCGGGCGGCGGCCCAGGCGATGTCCACCGCGATCTCCGACCGGGCGGCCGCCCTGAGGCCGCAGCGTGCCCCCGCCGCCGATCCTTCGGCCGCGCCGGTCGAGGGCGGTGCACCGGCCGAGCCGGGCCGGTCCGCACGCGCCTCGCTTCGCCTGCGGGAGGGCACGCGCAGCCTTACCGGCTACGCGCGCGGCCGGATCGCCGACACCACCTCGCGGCTGCGCGACGTCGCCCGCGACCGCAACACCCTGCGCGACGCCCTCTCGCGCCGCGCGCTCCCCCTCGGCCTTATCGTCGGCGGCGTCGCCCTCGTCGCCCTGGTGACGGCCATCGGCGGCCGGAACAGCACCGAGGAGGAGGCGTCCACGCCCGAGACCCGGAGCCAGGCGCAGGTCCAGCCGCCCGCCGCTACCGGGAATCCGCCGAGCGCGCCCGACATGAGCCCGGCCCTGCCCGAGGAGAACCAGCCCAAGCCCGCGCGCGCCAACGAACTGACCGGTCCTGTCGAAGTCATCGACACCGCGACCCTGCGCGTCGCCGGCAAGCTGGTGCGCCTGTTCGGTGTCGAATGGGTGCGCGGGGGCCAAGCCGACGAACTCACCCGCTACCTGGCCGGGCGCACCGTGACCTGCCAGCCCGTGGCGGGCAGCGAGGCCCGGCTCTGCGCGGTGGACGGGCGCGACCTCTCCGAGGTGGTGCTGTTCAACGGCGGTGGCCGTGCCTCGCCGGAGGCCACGCCCGACCTCGTGGCGGCCGAAGACCATGCCCGCGCCGAGCGCCTCGGCGTCTGGGCGCGCTGAGGGCGGCTCCGCGCACGATCCGAGACGAACCGGCGGCGCCGTTCCGCGTGGGCGCCGCCCGCCGCTTGCATCCGCCCCGCCCGCCGGTGTCAATGCCCGGGGACATCGGGATTTGGGGCAGCGGGGGCTCGGAGCATGGACCTGTCCGTGGGGGTGAGCGTGGCGGCCGTGGTGCTGGTGGCACTCGTGGTGGTGACGCTTGCCATCGGCATCAACATCGTGCCGCAGGGCCACGTCTACACGGTGGAGCGCTTCGGCAAGTACCATCGCAGCCTGGAATCCGGCCTCGGCCTCATCGCGCCCTACGTCGAGCGCATCGGCCGGCGGGTGAACGTGATGGAGCAGGTCATCGACGTGCCGAGCCAGGAGGCCTTCACCCGCGACAATGCCGGGGTCCGGATCGACGCGGTTGTGTTCTACCAGGTGCTCGACGCGGCGCGGGCCTCCTACGAGGTCTCGAAGCTCGAGGTGGCGGTGATGACCCTGACGATGACGAACATCCGCACGGTCGTCGGCTCGATGGACCTCGACCAGCTGCTCTCGCACCGCGACGAGATCAACGAGCGCCTGCTGCGGGTGATGGATGCAGCGGCCTCGCCCTGGGGCGTGAAGATGACCCGTATCGAGATCAAGGACATCGTGCCCCCCGCCGACCTCGCCGGCGCCATGGCTCGCCAGATGAAGGCCGAGCGGGAGAAGCGCGCCTCCGTGCTGGAGGCGGAGGGGCACCGGCAGGCGGAGATCCTGCGCGCGGAGGGCCGCAAGCAATCCGCGATCCTGGAGGCGGAGGGCCGAAAGGAGGCGGCGTTCCGCGATGCGGAGGCCCGCGAGCGCGGGGCCGAGGCCGAGGCGCGCGCGACCCAGCTCGTGAGCGAGGCCATCGCCAAGGGCGACATCGCGGCGGCGAACTTCCTCGTGGCCGAGAAGTACGTGGAGGCGGTCAAGGCCATCGCCACGGCCCCGAACCAGCGCGTGGTGGTGGTGCCGATCGAGGCGGCCGCACTCGCCGGCACGCTCGGCGGCATCGCCGAGATCACCCGCAGCGTCTTCGGCGAGGGCGCGCCGGCCCGCAAGAGCAGCGGATTGCCGCCGAATGTCGGGGGCGGCGCCCGATGATCGCGTCGTTCGTCGAGGCGATCGGACCCGCCTGGACCTGGATCCTGATCGGCCTCGTGCTGATGGGGACGGAGCTCGTCGCCTCCGGCGTGTTCCTGCTCTGGCTCGGCCTCGCCGCCCTGGTCACGGGGCTGCAGATCCTCCTCGTGCCGATGCCCTGGCAGGGCCAGATTCTGCTCTTTGGCATCCTCTCCGTGCTGTTCGCCGTGGTGGCGAGCCGGCGGAGCCGGGCGGCGAACACCCTGAACCAGGGCGCCCAGGGGCTGGTGGGGCGCGACTACCCGCTCGCGGCCCCGATCGTGGCCGGCGAGGGGCATATCCGCGTCAACGACACCCTCTGGCGCGTTACCGGCCCGGACGCGCCGCTGGGCACGCGGGTGCGGGTGACGGGGGTGGAGGGCACGCTGCTGACGGTGGTGGCGGCGTCTTGAGGCACGACCGGCACCGGACTGGTCGCGGCCGGATCGGATGGCCGCAGGCTCGACGGCGGCGTACCGGAATGCTGGATGGCCTCTCGTCCCGCGCCCGCGACAGACACGCTCGTGTCAGTGTCACCTACGATCGGAACACCCGCATCGCGTGAGACATCGCCGCCTCGCTCAGGGGCTCGTCAACATCCCGTGACCGGGTCTCACACCTCGACACCCGGCCCGTTGTCCTGATGTTCGACCGGCGCGGGGGTCGCAGTCGTCACCGCATCGGCGTACCAACGCCAGCGCGCCTTCCGACACCAGTGCCGCCGGCCGGCGGCATCGACGATGACGCCGGCCACCAACTCGTCCGGCTCCCGCCCGCTCAGGAAACAGGCTTCACGCGCCCTGTCCCGCGTGGTCAGCCGATCCCACAGCGATTGTCGCATGGCACCTCCGGGCGATGGTCTCGAACTGCCTCGGTGGAGGCCGGTTCGGTGTCGACCCGAGACTTCATACGACGAACGAGCAAACATTTGGAGAATCCGGCAGCCCTTTATAGAAGCGCTGCCGACGCTTCCCCGGCACCGCGTCGCGCCCCTCAGACAGGACACCTCATGAGCAGCTTGAAATTCGGGACGAGCGGTCTGCGTGGGCTGGTGACCGACCTCGTGGGGTGGCCGAGCTATGCTTATGCGAGCGCCTTCTTCCGCTCCATCGCGGCGACGACCGGCACCGGCCGCACCGTCGTGATCGGGCGGGACCTGCGCGACAGCAGCCCCGGCATCGCGGCGACGGTGGCCGCCGCCGCGGCGGGCGCCGGCTTCACGGCCGTGGATTGCGGCGCGCTGCCGACGCCGGCCCTGGCCCTGGAAGCGCTCCGGCGCGGCGCTTGCGCGGTGATGGTCACCGGCAGCCACATCCCGGAGGACCGGAACGGCCTGAAATTCTATCGGCCCGACGGCGAGATCACCAAGACTGACGAGACCGCCATCCTGGCCGCCCTCGGCGACGTCGCCACGCCGGGCGCGATGGCGGCGGCCGATCCCGCCACGCCGGAGACCGGGGCGACGGACCGTTACCGCCAGCGCTACCGCGAGGCCTTCGGCGCCGACATGCTGGCCGGCCTCAAGATCGCCGTCTACCAGCAGAGTTCCGTGGCGCGGGACCTGCTCGTCGAGCTCCTGACGGCGCTGGGGGCGGCCGTGACCGCGATCGGGCGCGCGGACCACTTCGTTCCGATCGACACGGAGGCCCATCGTCCGGAGGACATCGCCTTCATTCGCCAGGCCATGGCGTCCGGCGATTTCGACGCCCTCGTGACGACCGACGGCGACGCCGACCGGCCCCTGGTCGCGGATGCGGCCGGCCGCATCCTGCGGGGCGACGTGCTCGGGCTGATCACCGCGCGGTACCTCGACGTCGACACCGTCGTCGTGCCCGTCACCGCCGGTTCGGCCATCGAGCAGGCGGGCGGGTTCCGGCAGGTGCTGCGCACGCGGGTCGGCTCGCCCTACGTCATCGCCGGCATGGCGCGGGCGGAGCAGGAGGGCGCGCGCGCCGTCGTCGGCTTCGAGGCGAATGGCGGCTTCCTGCTCGGTTCGGACGTCGCGATCGACGGCCGGACCCTGCCCGCGCTGCCGACGCGCGATGCGATGCTCCCCATCCTGGCGACCCTGGCCGCGGCGCGTCGCGCCGGGCTGTCCCTCGCCGATCTCGTCACGTCCCTCTCCGTGGGCGAGACGGCGAGCGACCGCCTGCCCGAGACGCCGGCCGAGCGGAGCGGGCCGTTCCTGCGCCAGCTCGGCCAGGAGGCGTTCCGGCAGGATTTCGTTCGGCCGATCGGCGCCGTGCGGGCCGTCGACGAGCAGGACGGCGTGAGGATGGAACTCGATGGCGGCCGCACGATCCACTTCCGTGCATCCGGCAACGCGCCCGAGTTGCGCTGCTACGCCGAGGCCGGAACGGCCGACCAGGCCGAAGACCTGGTCCGCTGGGGATTGTCGGCCGCGGCGGCCGCGATGAGGAAGGACGCCGCCCGGACGGGCGCCGATCCGCACTGATCGAGATCCCGATATTCCGTCAGGGTGATCCGGCGACCCCGACGGGCCGGGGCTGACCCTCGATCGCCCCGAACGCGGGCGATCCGCCCCGTGCGCCCGGCCTCAGCCGAACGCGCCCACCTCGTGCTGGATCATGCCCGAGATCTCGCGCACGCGGAGGAAGCTGCGCCGGATCGGCTCGAACAGCGTCCGGTGCTCGGCCTCGTAGGTGCCCACATCGCGCGGGCCCGCCGGCTCGCCGAAGTTCAGGCCGAGGGTGGGATCGGGCGTGACCGGAAAGATGTCCTCCAGCAGGGTGAGGCAGCCGTCGATGTCGAGGCGCAGGAAGCGCTCGATCAGCGCCTCGCGGCTCACCCCCGATTGCGGCCGGAAGCCCGGGATGTGCACGGCCAGGAACCAGATCCGGTGGATCAGGGCGAGCCGGATCGCGTGCAGCAGGGTCAGGCGGACCGACATCCGGCCGAGGTCGGGGGCGGCCGCCCGCAGGCTCAGCCAGTCGCAGGTCAGGCGGCCGAACAGGTGTCGCAGATCCGGGGCGAGGCGCAGGCGATCGAGGGCGTTGGCGATGACCACGAGTTCCTCGCGCCGGCTGTCCCGCTGGGTGCGCCGGGCGCGCTCCAGCCACACGGCCGGGTCGAGGGTGTCGATATAGGCCCGCAGCACGTCGAGGTCGGAGACGTTCGAGGCGTGCTGCGCGAGGCGGAAGGCGCGGGAGAAGCGCACCGAATCGCGCCGCATGTCGCGGAACAGGTCCGGCGTCCGGCCTGCGGCGCGGCCGACGCCGTGCAGGGAATTGGCGAGGAAGCCAAGCTGCTGCAGGATCGCATTGTTGGGGATCGCCCGCATCTGGCGCGGGTGGGTGATCATGGTCGGGCCGCCGCCATCGGTCTGGCGCGCCACCGGCCGCGAGCCGGTGCGGTCGAGTAGGCTCGGGCCGAAGGTGCCCAGCAGCGCGGCGTAGCCGGGATCGTCCACCAGCGCTTCCATGTCCTGGCGCACCACGGTGAAGAACTCGGCGGCGAAGTCCGGCTCGGCGTAGATCGGGTCGTCCGTCTCGTCGGCCCCGCTCGCCGGATCGGACAGCACGTAGTCGGCGAACGAATCGTCGTCGGCCACATCGAGGGCGAAGACGTGCTCGGCGATGCGCTCCACCGTCGCCTGCGCCAGCGGCAGGGTGCCGAACATCAGGTAGCCGTCCGAGCCCTGGAAGCTCGATTCGAGGCGCACCCGGATGCCCGCCGCGCGGTTCCGGCGCCGGGCGTCCTCGGGGGCGAGATAGGCGAGGCGGTCGCGTAAGCTGGTCGGGTGCGCGCCCCGGCCGATGGATTCGCCGTGCGTGTCGAAGATCGCGAGCTCGACCCCCGTGAGGTCGTTCTGCACCATCAGCTCGGTGATGCGCAGGCGCAGGCGCTCGATCCAGAAGCTCGCCGCGAGCTGGCCGACATAGCGCCCGGAATCCGAGTAGCCGAACTGCACGGTGAGCCGGCCGATGCGCTTGAGGTAGGCCCGCCAGTGCGGGTTGCGGAGCGCATCGTCGAGGACGCGCACGCCCTGTTCGAGGGCGCTCGCGGTCTCGAACAGCGGCGTGATTTCGACCTTGTCGGCGATCCCGTAATGCCGTGCCAGCCACAGGGCGGCGAGCAGGGTGTAGCCTGTCTCGGTCTCGGCGATGAGGAAGCGCACGGGGTGCGTGCCGTCCACGTGCTTGAGGATCTGGGTGATCGTCATCATCAGCCGGGCGGCCGAGGCGCGCTCGGCGGCCAGCGCCCCGAAGTCGACGTCCACCGCCTGCACGTCGTTGAGAAGCGCGTGGATGGTGGCCAGATGCGAGCGGCGCTGGGCGGCGTCGGTGGGCTCGCCTTCGAGGTCGGTGACCCGCCGTACCGCGTTGTGGATCTGGCTGGCGTTGAGCCGGAAATGCGGCAGGGCGTTCGAGAGGCCGTGGGTGGCGATGCCCGAGCGCAGGAGCGCGATGCTGCGCTTGTCCGCCTCGGATTCCACGCCCCCGACGGCGCCCGCGAGCCCGGCCAGGATCGCGCTGGAATCGGTCTGGGCCCGCTCGCGCTCGATGATCAGGGCCAGGGCGAAGCGATGCACCGCCTCGAGGGAAGGCTTGGTGCCGAGGCGGGGGGCCACGGCGAGCTGGCGGTTCACGGCCGCGAGCGCGTTCCCCGTCAGGTCACGCACCACCTTCGTGGCCGGCAGCTGGGGTAGATGGCGCATGACCCGGTCGAGCTGCATCCGCTTCGATTCCAGGCGGTAGCGCAGGGTGTCCCACCAGCCGATATCCGTGCGTCCGTCCGTGTCGCAGCCGACCCAGCTCGCGATGGCGAAGGGCTTGGGCACGAGTTCGGTCCAGCGGTCGGGCCAGCGCGCGCGGGCGGCGTCCAGCAGGGCGGCGTTGAAGGCGTCGAGCGCGGTGCGGCCGTGATTGGCCGCGACGCAGGCCTGATCGAACTCATCGTCGAGGCTGATCTTCGGGTCGGGCCGGGTGGAGAGGCCGGCCGCGCGCGCCACAAGCGGCGTCCGGGCCGCAGCGTCGGCCTCGCTCGCGGCCTCGGCGATCAGCGCGGCGATGGCCCGCGGCATTCCGAAGGTCGGGTGCGCGGTAAATACCACGGCGAAGCCCGTGCGGCTCACGAGATCGCGGAAGGTCTCGAAAGCCCCCTGGCGCTCCGGCACCGCCGCCACGAGGCGGGCTGCCATCCGGGTGTCCGGCGCGGCGCCTGCATCGCGGTCGAGGCCCACATAGGCGCGCAGGCGCTCGGCGCGGGCGCCCAGGGATTGGGCACGGAGCCGGGGGAACAGGGCGTCGAGGTCATCCTCGCCGATCTCGCCCCGGTCGAAGCGCCGGGTGATGGCCAGGGTGACCGCCAGGACGGGATTGCGGAACGGGTCCTCGGCGGCCTGTTCGCGGGATTCCTCGATCAGCCGCAGAAGCTCCTGCTCCAGGCCCTCCGCATTGCCGGGACGGCGCTCCGCGTCCGGGGCTGCATCGGCCATCTTGAGGTCATGCATGCGCATCGATCGACCTTGGTTCTTGGGCGTGGATTGTTTCGCGCGTGAGGTCTTGGCGTGAGGTCTTGGCGTGAGGTCTCGGACTGGGGTCTTGGACTGGAGGTTCCCGAGACGCCGGGTCTCGGGCCACGCGGCCCGCGCGGACCACCCGCTTCTGACATCCGTGGGCGAAGACGCAAGGACCGTTCCGGCCCGGGGATGTGGGCAAGGTCCGGATCTGTTGCTTCGCCAGGAAAGGATGCAACGGGGCGCATCCTGGGCTAACGCTGGACCCGGCATGGAAACGACCCTGATCCTGGGCGCCCTGGGGGCCCTCCTGTTCTGCGGCCTCGTCGTGGTCTCGCTGCTGATGCGCGGACGGCGGCCCGAGCTGCGCATGGGGCGCGAAGTCGACCTGATCGACGAGGCCGAGGACGAGGAGACGCTGATGCGCAGTCTGGAACCGCCGCGTCCCAGTCCCATCGACCGGACGGCGACGATCCTCGAGATCGAGCCGACGGACGATCCGAAGGCCCGGCCGCTGCCACCGGACACGCAGCGGGAGACCCGCTGATGGTGCCGTTCCGCACATGCCGGTGGGGCGCCCTGCTGCCGGTGTTCCTGCTCCTGCTCCTGGGCGCCGGCCCGGCCCTGTCGCAGGCACCCGAGGTGGAGGGGCCGCCCGAGACCGAGGCGCCCGCCGCGCCGGCGCCGAAGCCGCGTCCGCCCAAGCCGAAACCCAAACCGAAACCCGCGCCCAAGCCGAAACCAAGCACCGAGGCGCCACCCGCCGAGGTGCCACCCGCTGAAGTGCCGGTCCGGGCCGCCGCTACGCCACCGGAGCCCGTCCCGGAGCCAAAGCCGGCGCCCGCGCCGATGCCGGCGGCGAATCTGCCGGGGCTGACGGTGCAGTGCGAGGCCAAGGCCGCACTCTACGAAGGCCCGAAGGATTTCGCGGTCTGGGTCACCCGCACGGGGGCCCTCGTGGTCGAGAACCCGCTGCGCCCGCTCACCCCGGAGACGACGCGGGTGCTCCAGGTCGTCATCGGGGGCAAGGCCGCCACCGCCTACGGGCCGGACCTGTTCGCCCTGCGCCGCGGCGGCAGCCCGGGCTCGCTGGAGGCGCTACTGGGCGGCCCGATCCGCTGGGATGCCGTCCCGACGGCCCTGCCCGACACGCTCAACATCGTCTCCGAGGCCGGTCAGTCCCTGGCCCAGCTCGCCTTCCAGTCCTGCGGCGAGGCGCCGGCCGTCAAGGCCGCCCCGGTCGCCGCCAAGGACAAGCCCGCGAAGGCGAAATCGCAGCAGGGCGCGCCGGGCGCCAAGGCCGCCGGCCCGGGCGGCGCCAAGGCGCCCCCCGGCCTCAGCCTCCCGCAGGGGGCCATCGAATGACGCGGGTCCGCAGGGATGCTTCGATGCAAGATTCTTCGAGGAGGCAAGATTCTTCGAGGCAAAATCTGTCGATGAGAGGTCGCCGATGAGTGCCGGATCACAGGGACCGACCGCCGCCGAGGTGATCGCCCGCCTCGGCCTCGCGCCCCACCCGGAGGGCGGGCATTACCGCGAGACGTTTCGCGATCCCCGGACCGTGGACGGGCGCTCGGTGGGCAGCGCGATCTACTACCTGCTCGATCTCGGCGAGGTCTCCGAGTGGCACCGGGTGGACGCGGCCGAGATCTGGCACTGGCACGCCGGCGCACCCCTCGTCCTGACGGTCAGCCCGAACGGGCACGATGCGCATGCGGCCTATCTCGGACCCGACCTGACGCGCGGGCAGCAGCCGCAGATCGTGGTTCCCGCCGGCCATTGGCAGACCGCCACCAGCCTCGGCGCCTGGACGCTGGTGGGCTGCACGGTCTCGCCCGCATTCGAGTTCGCCGGCTTCGAGATGGCGCCCCCGGACTGGCGGCCGATGCCCAGAGCCTGAGGCTCGGGATCGAAGCAGGTTTCGCAAAAGTGGCCGCCGGTTTTGCGGCTAAAACCTGTGACATACCAAGGAGCGAAGCAGGGTGAAGCGTTGGCTTGCCGAGGCGAACCTGCTTAGCGCCCGGCGCGGGAGGCCCGCACCGCCACCCCGGCGCCGAGGACGATGAGGAGGCAGGCCAGCGCCAGGGCCGGGCTCGGTTCGGCGTAGCCGGCGAGCACGAGGGTCAGGGTCGAGAGGATCGGCGCGGCGTAGGCCGCGACCCCGAGGAGGCGCAGGTCGCCCCGCTTCACGCCGATGTCCCAGAGGTAGAAGGCGGCGCCCACCGGCCCCAGGCCGAGGGCGACGACGGCAGCCCATTGCACCGCATCCGCCGGCCACAGGGTCGTCTCGAAGGCGCGGTGGCAGGCGAGGCTGAGGGCGGCGGTGGCGAGGCAGAAGCCCGCCACCGCGTCGGTCGGCACCGCCCCGACCCGGGACGACAGCACGGAATAGCCCGACCACACGAAGGCGGCCGCCAGCGCCGCGAGATAGCCCGGCACGGCCCCGGCGGAAAAGTCGATCCCGCCTCGCCCGGCGAACAGCACCACGACGCCGGCGAGCCCGAGGGCGGCTCCGCCGAGATGGCCGGCGCGCAGGCCCGCCGCGCCGGGAAGCCGGGCCGACAGCAGCACGATGAGAAGCGGCCAGAGGTAGTTGAGCAGGCCCGCCTCCGCCGGCGGGGCGAGGCGCAGGGCGGTGAAGTACAGGGCGTGGTACCCGAACAGGCCGCCGACGCCGAGGAGCCAGACCGGCCAGGGCTGGCGCAGGGCGCGGATGCCCTGGGGGCGCACGAGCCAGCTGGCGCAGCCGACGAGGCCACCGAGCGCGAAGGTCATCGCCGCGAGCTGGAACGGCGGCACCGCCCCCGACAGGGCGGTGAACAGGGCGAGCAGCGACCAGAGCAGGATCGCGCCGAAGCCGAGCAGGGTCGCGGAGGGCATGGGAGACCGGATGTCCGAAGGCGGGAGGCCGCGCCGCTCTCCCATGCGGGGCCGCGCCGGGCAAGGCGAAGCGGGCTCGGACCGGGCACCTTCATCGACCGGTCACGGGCCGGCCCTACCTCCCGGGGGCAGGCAACCGGCATGGAGGCGGATATGGGCGCGGCATCTCCCGGACGTGGACGCCTCCGGAGAGCGGCGGCGCTGGGCGCGGCCCTGTTCCTGGCCGCCGACGCGGCGGTGGCTGGCGAGCCGGCCCAGCTCGGGCCGCGGCCGTTCTACCTCGTGGACAGCATGAAGCCCGGCCCCCTCAAGGACCGCCTGCAGGCCTGCGGCGCGGACCGGCTCTACACCGCGCGGCCCTTCTCGATCGCGCATCGGGGCGCACCGCTGCAGTTTCCCGAGCATACGCGGGAGGGCATCCTGGCGGCCGCCCGCATGGGGGCCGGGGTGATCGAATGCGATGTCGCCTTCACGCGTGACCGGAAACTGGTCTGCCGGCACGCCCAGTGCGACCTCCACACCACCACCGACATCCTCGCCCGACCGGACCTAGCGGCCAAGTGCAGCCAGGATTTCCAGCCCGCCGACCCGGCCGCCGGGCGCAAGGCTTCCGCCCGCTGCTGCACCAGCGACCTGACCCTGGCCGAGTTCAAGAGCCTCAACGGCAAGATGGACGCCAGCGACCCCCAGGCCACCACCCGGGAGGCCTACATGAATGCGACCCCGCGCTGGCGCACCGACCTCTACGCCACCACCGGCACGCTGATGAGCCATGACGAATACATCGCACTGGTCCGATCCCTGGGGCGCCGGTTCACGCCGGAATTGAAGGCGCCCGAGGTGCCGATGCCGTTCGCGGGCTACGGCCAGGACCAGTACGCCCAGGCGATGATCGACGCCTACAAGCAGGCCGGCATCCCGGCCTCCGACGTGCGGCCGCAGAGCTTCCAGCTTCGGGACATCCTGTACTGGCTGAAGGCGGAGCCCGAATTCGGGCGGCAGGCGCTCTGGCTCGACAACCGCGACGAGATCGACCCCGGCTTCGACCCCGAGCGGCCGGAGAGCTGGAAGCCCGGCATGGCGGAACTGGCGGCGCTGGGCCTGCGCACCCTGGCGCCGCCCCTCTGGATGCTGGTCCGGCTCGGGCCGAACGGGAGCATCGAACCCTCGGCCTATGCCCGCGCGGCGCGGGCCGCCGGCCTCGACCTGATCACCTGGTCGCTCGAGCGCTCGGGACCGCTGAAGGATGGGGGGGCTATTACTACAAGTCGATCCGCCCGGTGATCGACCGGGACGGCGACGTCCTCACCCTTCTGGATGTGCTGTACGGGCAAGTGGGCGTGAAGGGCGTCTTCTCGGACTGGCCGGCGACGGCGACGTTCTACGCCAACTGCATGGGGATCGAGTGAGGGGCGCGGCGCCCGGAGGCGCCGCGCGAACCACTATCCGGCGATGTACTGGGCGCCGTTGATGGTCAGGGTCGAGCCGGTGATGAAGCCGGAATCGTCGGCCGCGAGGTATTCCACCGCGCGGGCGATCTCCTCGGCCTCGCCGAGGCGGCCCACGGGGATCGTCGAGATGATCTTGTTGCGCACGTCCTCCGGCACCGCCATGACCATGTCGGTGGCGATGTAGCCCGGCGCGATCACGTTGACGGTGATTCCCTTCGAGGCGCTCTCCTGGGCCAGCGCCTTGGCGAAGCCGATCACGCCGGCCTTGGCCGCCGAGTAGTTGGCCTGGCCGATCTGGCCCTTCTGGCCGTTGATCGACGAGATCAGGATGATGCGGCCGAAGCCCCGGTTGCGCATGCCCTCGATGACCGGCCGGGTGACGGTGAAGGCCGAGTCGAGGTTGGTCTTAATGACCGCCTGCCACTTCTCGAAGGTCATCTTGTGGAACAGGCCGTCGCGGGTGATGCCGGCATTGTTGACCAGCACGTCGACCGGGCCGACCTCGGCCTCGACGGCCTTGATGCCGGCCTCGCAGGCGGCGTAGTCGCCGACATCGAACTTGAAGACCGGGATGCCGGTCTCTTCCTTGAAGGCGTTGGCCGCCTCGTCGTTGCCGCCGTAATTGGCCGCGACCTTGTAGCCCTTGGCCTTGAGGCCCTTCGAGATGGCGGCGCCGATGCCGCGGGTGCCGCCGGTGACGAGTGCGACGCGTTCCTGAGCCATGCTTTCCTCCGAAATCCGGTTTCTTGTGATTTTGATTGGCCGGTCGCGCTTTAGCGGAGCGCCCGCGCGCTGCGCGACCGATTTAATTTTGCGGCACCGTCAAGAATTCGTGCGGTGCCGCGCGGGACGTGGCTCAGACGCGCTCGACGCAGAGGGCGACGCCCATGCCGCCGCCGATGCACAGCGTGGCCAGGCCCTTCTTGGCGTCGCGGCGCTTGAGTTCGTGCAGCAGGGTGACGAGGACGCGGGCGCCCGAGGCTCCGATCGGGTGACCGATGGCGATGGCGCCGCCGTTCACGTTCACCTTGTCGGTGTCCCAGCCCATGTCCTTGTTCACCGCGAGCGCCTGGGCGGCGAAGGCCTCGTTGGCCTCGATCAGATCGAGGTCGGAGGCCTTCCAGCCGGCCTTCGCCAGGGCCTTGCGCGAGGCCGGGATCGGACCCGTGCCCATCACCTTGGGGTCGACGCCGGCCGTGGCCCAGGAGACGATCCGGGCCAGCGGCTTGATGCCCCGGCGCTCGGCTTCCGAGGCCGACATCAGCACGATGGCGGCGGCGCCGTCGTTGAGGCCCGAGGCGTTGGCGGCCGTCACGGTGCCGTCCTTCGAGAAGGCGGGCTTGAGCTTGGCCATCGCCTCCACGGTGGCGCCGTCGCGGATGTACTCGTCGGTGTCGACGATCACGTCGCCCTTGCGGCCCGGCACGGTGACGGGGACGATCTCGTCCTTGAAGCGGCCTTCCCTGCGGGCGGCCTCGGCCTTGTTCTGCGACTTCGTCGCGAACTCGTCCTGCTGCTCGCGGGTGAGCTGGAAGGCCTGGGCCACGTTCTCGGCGGTGGTGCCCATGTGGTAGCCGTTGAAGGCGTCCCAGAGGCCGTCCTTGATCATGGTATCGACGAGCTTGACGTCGCCCATCTTCTGGCCGCCGCGCAGGTACTGTGCGTGGGGGGAGAGCGACATGGATTCCTGGCCGCCGGCCACGATGACGGTGGCGTCGCCGTTGGCGATCTGCTGCATGCCCAGCGCCACGGTACGGAGGCCCGAGCCGCAGACCTGGTTGACGCCCCAGGCGGTGGCCTTCTCGGGGATGCCGGCCTTGATGGCGGCCTGGCGGGCGGGGTTCTGGCCGGCGCCGGCGGTGAGCACCTGGCCGAAGATCACCTCGTCCACGTCGTCGGCCGGTACGCCGGCACGTTCGAGGGCCGCCTTGATCGCGACGGCGCCGAGTTCGTGCGCGGGCACGGTGTTGAACGCGCCGCCGAACGAGCCGACCGCGGTGCGCGCGGCGCCGACGATGACGATGTCTTCTGCTGCCATGGTGACGTTCTCCTCATCCCGGCCGGCGCTCCCTTGACGCTCCTTCAGGTTGAGCGTGGGCGCCTTTGTGCCGTTCCCTCGGATGAAAGCCGTCGACCTTGCGAAGTCAAGGCACCCGCGGGTCGTTTGAGGCTCCGGCCGTGACAGCCGGCAGTTGCTTGCGTGGTATTCTGCGGGACGGGCGTGAAATTGCTGTTTTCGTCGGCACGCGAACGCCTTAAGATGAACTTGTGCGCCGCGGGATCGGGCGAGGGTCCCGGCGTCTCCGAGAAGAGTGCGCATGGGGCGGAACGTGTCGGGAGAGGCCACCAGAGATGGCGGATAACGGTAAGTCCAATCACACCGTCATCAAGAAATACGCCAACCGGCGCCTCTACCACACCGGGACGTCGACCTACGTCACCCTCGAGGACCTGGCGACGATGGTGCAGAACGGCGAGGACTTTCTCGTCTACGATGCGCGTTCGGGCGACGACATCACCCGGTCGGTCCTGACGCAGATCATCTTCGAGCAGGAGAACAAGGCCGGCGACGATAACCTGCTGCCGGTAGCCTTCCTGCGCCAGCTCATCCGCTTCTACGGCGACAGCATGCGCACCATGGTGCCGAGCTTCCTGGAATTCTCGATGGCGAATTTCGCCCGGGACCAGGAGGGCCTGCGCGAAAAGATGACCCAGAGCTTCGCCCCCACCGCGTTCCAGAGCGCGATGGAGGAGCAGGTGCGGGCCAACATGAGCTTCTTCGGCGATGCGATGAAGATGTTCACCACCTTCGGCACCGGGCCCCTCTCGGGAATGGGCAACCATCCCTCGCCGGCCGGCAAGTCCGGTGGAGTCCCGGCGCCCGCGCCGCAAGGGGCGGGCGGCAGCGACCTCGACGACCTCAAGCGCCAGATGGCCGAGATGCAGTCGCGGCTCGAGGATCTCGCCAAAAAGTAACCCCGTTTTACGAGACGTCCTGACCAAAGGTTGACGTTCCGTTAACGGCCGCCAATTCTGTTTCGATGCGCCGCCACGGCGCCGGAACGGATGCGATGACGCGCCCCGAGGATCATGCGAGCGATGCGGGCCCACGGGGCGGCCACGACCTCGTGGTGATCGCGGGCGGAGCCTCCGGGACGAGTGCTGGTCTGCGGCCGGTCCCGAATCGCGCGCTCGCCGGTTTCCTCGCGCAGTTGATCGTCAGTGCCGAGCCGACGCTGCGCCCCTCCCGGGGCGAGCGCACGCGCGCCGCCGCGGCACGCTACGCAGAGGCGGCCCGGCGCGCCTGATATCGGGTACGCGCGCCTGTATCGGGCAGCGAAAGACATCCGGACACGAAAAAGCCGAGCTCGCGGCAACGAGCTCGGCTTTCTGCCCACGGTGGGGCTCGGCGGCGTGGTGCCGGGGCGCCCCCTCGAGCGCCCCGGAGACCTTACGCTTCGGCCGACTTAACCTTGAGGACCTGGCGACCCCGGTACATGCCGGTCTTCAGGTCGATGTGGTGGGGACGGCGCAGCTCGCCCGAATCCTTGTCGGTGACGTAGGTCGGGGCCTTGAGGGCGTCGGCGGAGCGGCGCATGCCGCGACGCGAGGGGGAGGTCTTTCGCTTCGGAACGGCCATGGGAGCATCCTGTCGATGGCAAAAAGGGCGCCTGGGCGGCTCCCCCTCTCGGATGGATCGCCTCGGCACCGTGTTCAAACGGAGATTCGAGGCCGGCCTTATAACCGCGCTGGGACGCTCTGGCTAGGGGTTCCCCGGCGAATGCCCGGGCGGGCATGTCTGCGCGTCCCAGGTGCTTGCCCTTCGAAGGCGGCAGGCCGTTCACTTGCGGTATCCCCCCGTGCGCCGCCAGCATTCGGTGGCCTTCGTGGAGCGGCCGCGGCCGCCCCCGCCGATGATCGCCCGCACAACACGATGTTAAGCGGCGGTTCAACCGCACCGCCGTAGGTATCGAGGGCTGGCGCGTCACTATGAGCGCGTCATCGACCCCGGGAGTTTCCCATGATGTCTTCCCTTCTGCGCACGATGGCCGTGCTGTCCTGCCTCGCCGCCGTCCCCGCCCTGGCGCAGGCCCCGAGCCCCGTGACGCCGACCACCAAGCCGGCTCCGGCGACGCCCGCCCCGACCAACCCGACGCCGCCGAAGGCTCCTACCGTCGAGAGCCCGGCCGCCGCGCACAAGGGCGCCCTGATCGATATCAACAGCGCCTCCGCGGCCGAACTCGACGCCCTGCCGGGCATCGGCGCGGCCCGTGCCGCCGCCATCATCAAGGGCCGCCCCTACCGGGGCAAGGACGAGCTGATCGCCAAGAAGATCATCCCGCAAAACGCCTATGACGGCATCAAGGACAAGGTCATCGCCAAGCAGAAGTGAGGTTCGGCGCGGCGGGCGGCTCCCATGCCGCGCGCCGCGTGGACGACCGGGACCTGTGTGCGGGCGCCGCTTGTCGGGGGAGGGGCCGGGTGATAGGCGCCGGACCTCGAGATGCGAAAACAAGAGCGCAGAACCTTCCCCGCCATGCCGTCTCCCCCCGCTATCCGCCTGCATCGCGGTGACCTGCCGGCCGATTACGTCGCCGGCCCGGCCATCGCCATCGACACCGAGACGCTGGGGCTGAACCCGCATCGCGACCGCCTCTGCGTGGTGCAGATCTCGCGCGGCGACGGCAGCGCCGACGTGGTGCAGATCGTGCCCAGCGGCCCCGCCCCCGAGACGCTCCGGCGCGTCCTGGCCGATCCCGCTACCTTGAAGATCTTCCACTTCGCGCGCTTCGACCTCGCGGTGCTGTTCCATGGCCTCGGCGTCATGCCGTCGCCGGTCTACTGCACCAAGGTCGCCTCGAAGCTGGCCCGCACCTACACCGACCGGCACGGGCTGAAGGACGTGGTGCGCGAACTCGTCGGCGTCGACCTCTCCAAGCAGCAGCAATCCTCCGACTGGGGCGCCGAGGCCCTGAGCCAGGCCCAGGTCGATTACGCGGCCTCCGACGTCCTCTACCTGCATGCGGCCCGCGCGCGCCTCGACGCCATGCTGGCGCGCGAGAGCCGCACCGAGATGGCCCAGGCCTGCTTCGACTTTCTGCCGACCCGCGCCCGCCTCGACCTCGCCGGTTGGCCCGAGACCGACATCTTCGCGCACGCCTGAGCCCGAAGGGCGGGGTCCGCCGCGCGGGCCCGCCGGGGCACGACATGCCCGATCGTGCGCCGGCGCACATCGCCCGGCGTCCCCGCGGGATCATTCCTCCGGCGGACGCACCGGCGGGCTTGATGCTTTGGCAACCTTGCCGTCATAACTTCGCCATTGCCCCCGGGCATCCGGCGGTCGACCCTGCCTGAGGCGCGCCTCGCGTGCCCTCATCGGCGGGTCGCGATGTTGGGAATGTCATGCACGTGGGCGCGGCCATCGGTACGGAGCAGCTGAGCGGGGCCGATGCGCGCCGGACACGGGCCCATGCGCGCGCCCGCAGCCACAGCTCCCGCGTCCGGACCCTGCGCCGGGTCATCCCGCTCGCCGCCGGCTCGGCCGTGATGGCGCTCCTCGCCGTCACCCTGTTCAACCCCTTCGGGGCCAGCCTGCCGGACGTGTCCGTGGGGCAGGTGAGCCTGTCGGGCAGCAAGGTGAAGATGGAGAGTCCGCGCCTGTCCGGCTTCCGCAAGGGCGACCGAGGCTACGAGGTCACCGCGAACGCCGCGTTCCAGGACGTGCGCAAGCCGAGCGTGATCGAGCTTCAGGCGATGCGGGGCCACCTCAACACCGACGACAAGGGCGGCCTGCTTCACCTGGAGGCGGCCTCCGGCGTGTTCGATTCCACCCGGGAATCCCTGACCCTCGAGCGCGACATCCGCCTCTGGACCGACAAGAACGAGGAAGTCCGCCTCTCGACGGCGGCGGTCGATTTCAAGGCCGGTAGCGTCCGCTCGAACGAGGCCGTGACCGTCACGGTCCCGAGCGGCACCGTCGTGGCCGATACCCTCGAGGTCCTCGAGAGCGGGCGCGTGATCTCCTTCGTGGGCAACGTCCACACGGTCCTTCACGCGCAGACCAAGGCGGAGGCGGCCAGCGAGGCCGCGCCAGTGGCGGCCGCGAGCGACAGGCCCGCCCGCATCCGCACCACGGCGGCGGAGCCGGATGACGGGGAGCGCCGCCGGTGAAGCGCTCCGTTCGCCGGCCCGGCGGGCCGTGCGCGGGGCTGGGCCTCGCCGGGCTCGCGCTCGCCCTCCTGCTGCCGGCCGGTTCCCTCCAGGCACAGACCGCCCCGGCCGCGCCCCGCAAGGAGAAGGCGGCTTCGTCGCTGGGCAACCTTGGCGGCGGCGGCAAGGAACCGATCAAGATCGACGCCGACCGGCTCGACGTGTTCGACCGTGAGAACAAGGCGATCTTCGCCGGCAACGTCGTGGCCGTGCAGGGCGACAGCACCATCCGCTGCTCGAGCATGACGGTGCGCTACAAGCGCGGCAAGGACAAGAAGGAGTCGGGCGAGGCGGCGGGCGAGTCCGCCAGCCAGGCCGAGCGCGCCGCCGGCCTGAGCGAGAACGGCATCCAGCGCGTCGAGTGCGCCGGGCCCGTCACGGTGGTGCAGAAGGATCAGGTCGCCACCGGCGACAACGCGGTGTTCGACCAGGAGGCCAAGCGCATCGTGGTCACCGGCAACGTCGTGCTGAGCCAGTGCCAGAACGTGACGCGGGGCTCGCGCCTCGTCTACGACATGAACACCGGCCGGGCGAACATGGATCCGGTGGCGGGCGGACGCGTCTCGGCGCTGCTCGTGCCGCAGAAGGAGGACGGCGCGAAGGGCAAGGGCTGCGCGCAGCCGGCCGGCGCGACGCGCCCGGCGGCTCGGCCGGCCCCCGACAAGCCCGTGGAGGCCGCGGCCGGCAAGACCGGGGTCCCGGCGCGTTGAGCACCGCCCCCCTGGCGCCCGTCCTGGCGGAGCGCTCGTCCGACACCGCGCAGGCCCGCGCGCCCTCTTTCCTGGGCCGCTTCTTCGGCCGCGCCGAGCGGCGGCATGCGGCCGAGGCCGCCGCCATCGCCGAGGAGGGCGGCGGGCCCGGCATCCTCTGCGTGCGGGGTCTGCGCAAGAGCTACGGCGCCCGCACCGTGGTGCACGAGGCCGGGCTGACCGTGCGCAACGGCGAGGCGGTGGGCCTCCTCGGCCCCAACGGCGCCGGCAAGACCACGATCTTCTACATGATCACCGGCCTCGTCACGGCCGATCGCGGCACCATCACCCTCGACGGTCTGCCGATCACCCGGCTGCCGATGTATCAGCGCGCGCGCCTCGGCATCGGCTACCTGCCGCAGGAGGCCTCGATCTTCCGGGGCCTGACGGTGGAGGACAACATCCGCGCGGTCCTCGAAGTGGCCGAGCCGGACCGCAGGGAGCGCGCCCGCAAGCTCGAATCGCTGCTCGAGGAATTCGACATCGCCCGCCTGCGCAAGTCGCCCTCCATCGCCCTGTCGGGCGGCGAGCGCCGGCGCTGCGAGATCGCCCGGGCGCTGGCCTCCTCGCCGAGCTTCATGCTCCTCGACGAGCCCTTCGCGGGCATCGACCCCATCGCGGTGGGCGATATCCAGGACCTGGTGAAGCACCTCAAGCAGCGCGGCATCGGCGTGCTCATCACCGATCACAACGTGCGCGAGACCCTCGGGCTGATCGACCGCGCCTACATCGCGCATTCGGGCCGCATCCTCACGGAGGGCACGCCCGAGGAGATCGTGGCCAATCCAGAGGCCCGCCGGCTGTATCTCGGCGAGGATTTTCGCCTCTAGGCCGCGCCTGTCCGCCCCGTCCACGGGGCGCGAGCCCTGCATCCACCTCGTACCCCGCAGATTTTTTTTCACGGCATCCACGGCCGCGCTTCGTGCTGCGTGTTGGTGCGGTGCGGGAATTTCCCTTGATTGCAGAAGCTTTTGTTAGTGCGCAGGGTGCGACGCTCGGGCGGGATCGAGGCTGTTTCCCCCGTCCTGCCGGCATGGCCTGCCTCATTTGCGTGCAAATGAGGCCCGTCACACTTTGACGTGTGGCTGGGTTGGCGCTAGACCTGGGAGCAGACAAGAGGAAGCAAGATTTGTGCCGGTAATCGGCTCACGGAAACGTGCGCCGCTGACCTAAGGTGCGACTCATCCGGGGCGACAACCATGAGCCTGCTGCAACGGCTTGAAATGCGCCAGGGCCAAGCCCTGGTGATGACGCCTCAGCTTCTCCAGGCGATCAAGCTCCTCCAACTCTCCCAGCTCGACCTCGCGGCCTACGTGGATGCCGAACTCGAACGCAATCCGCTGCTGGAGCGGGCCGAGGGCGAGGCGGAGATCGAGCGGACGCCCGCCGAGACCCCTTCGGAATCGTCCGTGGACCGCGACGGCGAGGGCGGCGACTACGACGGCGAGGAGCCCTGGATCGCCACGACGCTCACCGCGAGCGGCGCCGACATGGAGAGCGCCCTCGACACCCGCCTCGACAACGTCTTCGCGGACGAGAACCCGACCCATGCCCGAGAGGCAGCCTCGGGCGACATGCTCACGCTGACGCCCTCGCCCTACGGCAACACCGGCGGCAGCTTCGACGGCGAGGCCCCGGATTTCGAGGCGAGCCTGACGGCCGAGATCTCCCTGCGTGAGCATCTCGGGAGCCAGCTCGAGCTTGCCACCCGCGACCCCACGGACCGCCTGATCGGCGGCTTCCTCATCGATGCCGTCGACGATGCCGGCTACCTGCGCGAATCCATCGACGACGTGGCCGAGCGCCTCGGCGCCTCCCTCGACCGGGTCGCCCGGGTACTGAAGCTGGTGCAGAGCTTCGAGCCGGCCGGCATCGCCGCCCGCGATCTCGCCGAATGCCTCGCCCTCCAGCTGCGCGACCGCGACCGCTTCGACCCGGCCATGCAGGCCCTGGTCTCGCGCCTCGACCTCGTGGCCAAGCGCGACTTCGCGGCGCTGCGCCGGCTCTGCGGCGTCGACGACGAGGACCTCGTCGACATGCTCGCCGAGCTGCGCCGGCTCGATCCCAAGCCCGGCCGTGCCTTCGGGGCGCGGGCCGTCGAGGTGCTGATCCCCGACGTGTTCGTGCGCGCCGCTTCCGACGGCTCCTGGCTCGTGGAACTCAACGCCGAGGCCCTGCCGCGGGTGCTGGTCAACCAGAGCTACTATGCCCGCGTCTCGCGCGGCGCGGCCGCCGAGGGCGACAAGGCCTTCCTGTCGGAATGCCTGCAGACCGCCAACTGGCTCACCCGCAGCCTGGAGCAGCGGGCCCGCACCATCCTCAAGGTCGCCTCCGAGATCGTGCGCCAGCAGGATGCCTTCTTCCTGCACGGCGTCGCGCACCTGCGACCCCTCAACCTGAAGACGGTCGCCGAGGCTATCGGCATGCACGAATCCACCGTCTCGCGGGTGACCTCCAACAAGTCGATCGGCACCAGCCGCGGCACCCTGGAGATGAAGTACTTCTTCACCGCCGCGATCCCCGGGGCCGCCGGCACCGCCTCGCATTCCTCGGAGGCCGTGCGCCACCGCATCAAGCAACTCGTCGACGGCGAGGCCCCGAGCGACGTGCTCTCCGACGACGCCCTGGTGCAGCGCCTGCGCGACGAGGGGATCGACATCGCCCGCCGCACGGTCGCCAAGTACCGCGAATCCCTGCGCATCCCCTCCTCGATCGAGCGCCGGCGCGAGCACTTCGCTTATGCGGGGCGCTGAGTCCGTCCGCCGGGTCTGGTCGGGAGGCGGCGACAGATCGCCGAATGCGCCAAGCCCCGTTCCGGACCTCGCGTTGACTTATCCGGACGAGGCTCCTTAACTCGTGTCCCGAAGGCAACGAAAATCGGAGGGATCATGGGGTCATTGCGCGTGACGGGCCACGGCCTGGATCTTGGCGAAGCCCTGCGGGGTCGCGTCGAGGAGCGAATGGCGGCCACCCTCTCGAAATACCTCGACAGCCACATGAGCGGGACCTGCTCGGGCCACGTCACCCTGCGGCGGGACGGGGCGGCCTACCGCACCGATTGCGTGCTCCACCTCGTCTCCGGCCTGACGCTCGAGGCCTCCGGCGCCGCCCACGACGCCCATGCGAGCTTCGAGCAGACCGCCGATCGCCTGGAGAAGCGCCTGCGTCGCTACAAGCACAAGCTCAAGGACCACGGCGCGGCGGGGCATGACGGCGCGACCGTGCAGGCGGCTTACGCGGTGTTCGCCGCCCCGAGCGACGAATCGGACGATTTCGACGACGAGGAGGCCGACGACGGCGAGGCCGCCCACCCGCCGGTCGTGGCCGAGAGCACCAAAACCCTGACGCGCCGCTCCGTGAGCGAGGCGGTCACCGCCCTCGATCTCACGGGCGCCCCCGTTCTCGTGTTCGTTCACGCTGGCACCGGGCGCATCAACGTCGTATACCGCCGCACTGACGGGGCGATCGGCTGGGTCGATCCGGCCGAGGCGGCTCCCTAGTGCCGGGCGGGAACAGAGCCTGAACCTGGCCGATTGAGTCCGAAGGGTCGCGCGGGTGACCCGACCTTTCATGGCGCGGCGGCCGGGCTGGCCGCTGCTGACGGGGCGACGGTCGTTCTATGCCTGTGCTGGAATTCCTTTCTCCGGATTCCGTGGTGTCGTCCCTGCGCGCCCGTACCAAGAAGGCGATGCTGCAGGAGATCAGCGCCCACGCGGTGCGCCAACTCCCGGCGCTCGACGAACGCGAGGTCTTCGAGACCCTGCTGCAGCGCGAGCGCCTCGGCTCCACCGGCATCGGCGACGGGGTCGCGATCCCGCACGGCAAGCTGCCGGGCCTCGACCGTCTGTTCGGCCTCGTCACCCGCCTGGAGAAGCCGGTGGATTTCGATGCCCTGGACGGCCAGCCCGTGGACATCGCCTTCCTGCTCCTCGCCCCCGAAGGGGCCGGGGCGGACCACCTGAAGGCCTTGGCCCAGGTCGCCCGCCTCCTGCGCGAGCCGGGCATCCTGGAGCGCATCCGCGCCGCCCGCGACGCCAGCGCGCTCTACGCGCTCCTGACCCACACCTCGGCCTCGCAGGCCGCCTGACCATGCGCCGCTCGCAACGTCTCGGGGCCTTCGCGGCCGCCTGCCTCACCGCCGGCTTCCTGGCCGATCCGGCCCTCGCGCAGCAGCGCGGCGCCGGTGACACCGCCTGCGCCCGCGACGTGCTCGTGGCGAGCTCGATGCAGCGCCAGGCCATCGACCAACTCGAACAGGCGGGAAGCGAGGCGGCCGACCAATGCCGCGTCTGGCGCCGCCACGTGGAGACGATGCGCCGGGTCGCCAGCGTCTATGGCCGCTGCCTCTCGGGGGCCGAGCGCACGGAGCGCCTCGCCCAGGTGCAGACCTCCGAGAAGGAGTTCTCCGGGCTGATCCGGAGCCAGTGCAAGGGCCTGTAGTGTAGGCCCCGTCCACGTCGTCCCATTCTCCGGGGCGTTCTATTCCTGACTGCCTTACTCTTGGCCGCCTATTCCCGGCCGCCTATTCCTGGCCGCGCAGCAGCAGGGGCTCGGCCACCATCTTGATCGGCTTGCCGCGTCCGATCAGGATCGCGGCGCGGGAGCGCTCCGGATCGCTCTCGAAGCGCGTGCGGACCCAGGCCACGAGGAACTTGAGGTACTCGGAGGCCAGGAGCCGCGCCGAGGCCGGGTGCCGCCACCAGCCGTCCGGGTCGAAGCCCTCCGCGATCACCGGATGGGGCACGACCCGGTCGTCCCCCATCAGGGCGTGGTCGAGTTCCACCAGGGTGCGGGGCATGTGGTAGTTCGAGGTCACCACCGTGACCGTGCTGAAGCGGTGCAGGCGCATCCAGCGCCGGGTCTCGATGGCGTTGCCGATGGTGTTGCGCGCCCGGTAGTCGAGGTCGACGCAGCAATCGATCCAGTGGCGCTGGTTCGGATTGAGACGGGCGATTTCGTCGCGGCTGGTGCGCTCGTTGACCCCCGTGATGAGCAGCCGCCGGCCATAGCCGTTGGCCAGGAGATCGATGGCATCGCCGATGCGCTGCGCGCCCCCGGTGAGCGCTACGATCCCGTCCGCACGGCCGATCGGCACGCGCTCGTCCCGCTCCAGGCAGGCGACGAAGGTGAGGAATCCGCAGAACAGGGCCGCCGCACCCGCGCCGGCGAGGCCGAGGGTCGCCCGCGCGCCCGAGCCGAATCTGCGGCCGCCCTTGGCGCCCTTGGGCCCGCGATGCTCCCGCGGCGCGGCCACCCGAGCGGTGGTGTCGGTCCAGGCCCATCCGAAAGCCTCGGAGGGCCTCATGGTGCCGCTGGCTGACATCCGCCTCGTCATTCCCCCGTAGGATAGCCCCGATTGGGGCGTTCACGAGGCAAGCATTTCCGCCCCGAAAGGTTCACGAAGGGTTAACGGGATCGCCTGACACGTCAGCGTGCGTCCGGCTTTGTCAGGACAGGAAGCGCCGGACGGTGAGGCGCGAGACGATGCCGGTGACCACCGAGGCGATGGCGCCGATGAGGAGCACGGCGGCGTAGCCGCGCCAGCCGATGTGGAAGCTGCCGAACAGCGCCTCGATCTCCTCGCCGGCCGGTCCCGAGCGCCAGTTGCGCGCCACCAGCCCGGCCAGCGCGAAGGCCGCGATGGCCGCCCCCGAGCCGATGATGCCCCCGCGCAGGCCGAGGCCGAAGAAGCGGCGCTGGAAGGCGCGGGCGATGAAATCGTCGTTGGCGCCCACGAAGTGGAGCACCTCCACCACCTCGCGGTTGCCCGCCATGGCGCCGCGCGTGGCGAAGACCACCGCGAGGCCCGTCGCCACCAGCACCAGCACGACGATGCCGATCCCGACGCCCACGAAGGTGTTGGCCGCCGTGGAGAGCCGGCGCAGCCAAAGGGCATGGTCGTCGAGGCTCGCGACGCCGGGCAATGCCTCCGTGAGAGAGGCGCGCAGGGGTTTCAGGTCCGGCGCCGTCTCGGCGAGTTTCAGGGTGACGAGGCGCGGCACCGGCAGATCCGACAGGTCGAGGCCGCTGCCGAGCCAGGGTTCGAGCAGGCGCTCGGCCTCCGCCTTCGAGAACACCCGCACGCCGGCGATGCCGGGCGTGGCCTTGGCCAGCCCCTCGGCGCGGGCGACGTCGGCGTCGATGTCCCGCCCGGGGCTCGGGCGCACCTGGATCGTCACCTCCTGGGCCACGGTGCCCTGCCACTGGACGGCACTGGAAGCCACGATCTCGGCCGCGCCCGCGCACAGGGCGGCCAGGAAGGTCAGGATGGCGATGACGGCGGCGAGCGCCCGGCTCGCCGCCGAATCGGTGGGCACCAGGGGGGCGTTGCGGCGCAGTGTCGGGGGCAGGGGAGCACCGCGCGAATCCGGCGCGGCCGGCGGCCGCACCGGCGGCCGGTCACCGGGCGGCGTCCTGCCGGCCGGGCCTCGATGCGCCGGGCCTTGGCCCGCCGGTCCCTGGCCCGCCTGAGCCTTCGCCTGCGGGGCGGAGGGGGTTCCGGTCTCTCCCATCATGCCTACCGTGTCTCGACCGTCAGGCGGCCGTCGCCGAGCACGAAGCGCGGGGCCTCGACGAGGTCCATCAGGGCGAAGTCGTGAGTGGCGATGAGCACGGAAGTGCCCAGCCGGTTGAGTTCGATGAACAGGCGCAGCAGGCGCCGGCCGAGGCCCGGATCGACGTTGCCGGTGGGCTCGTCGGCCAGCAGCAATTCGGGGCGGGCGATGAGCGCGCGGGCGATGGCGGCGCGCTGCTTCTCGCCACCCGAGAGCAGGGGCGGCAGCACGTGCATGCGCTCGCCCAGACCCACCCAGCGCAGCAGCTCGACGACCTCGGCCCGGTAGCTCGTCTCCGAGCGGCCCTGGACGCGCAAGGGGAGCGCCACGTTCTCGTAGGTGGTGAGGTGGTCGAGCAGCCGGAAATCCTGGAACACCACGCCCATGCGTCGGCGCAGGTTGGTCAGCGCCTCGCTGGAGATGCCGCTCACCTCCTCGCCGAAGACCGAGACGAGACCCCGCGTCGGGCGCACCGAGAGCAGGATCAGGCGCAGCAGGGTGGTCTTGCCCGCTCCCGACGGCCCGGTGAGGAAGTGGAACGAGCGCGGCGCGATCTGGAAGCTGACATCGCTCAGCACCTCCGGTCCGAGGCCGTAGCGCATGCCGACGCTCTCGAACTGGACCACCGGCTCCTCGGCCCCGGTCAGGAGCGACTGCGTGTTCACCCGATCCGCCACGGTCCCTCCCTCATGCCCGCCCGGTCGCCGGGCCATCCGCGTCCGGGCGAACCCTCAGCATAACCCGCCGGGACACGATTACGGACCGCACGCTTCACGGATGGTTAACCGCGTTGCCCGAGAACCGTGTGAGTCTTTTTGCCCGAACCGGCAACTGCCGATCGCCACCCGAGGCGCCGATTGCCCATGTTGATCGCCTGGACATGCTGATCGTCTGCCCCGCCTGCGCCAGCGAATACCAGATCGACCTCGATCGCGTCGGCGCCGAAGGGCGCTCGGTCCGCTGCGCCGCTTGCCGCGAGACCTGGTTCATTTCCCCCGACGAGGTCTCGGCCGCCTTGGAGGCCGAGATGAGCGCGGCCATGATGGCAGCCTCCGGAACGGATCCCGACGCGGCGGAGAGCCGCGCCTCGGCCCAGGCCGACCTCGACGCCTGGGAGGCGGCCCTGAGCGCCGAGCCGGAGCCGGCTCCCTCCGTCGAGGAGCCGCGTTCCCGGCCCCGCACGAAGCCAAAACCCGCGAAGGCGAAGGGACGCGGCTTCCCCCTGGCCTCCCCCGGCGCCGCCCTCGGCCTCGCCCTGGTGGCCGGGCTCGGCCTCGCCGTCCTGGGACGCACCGGGGTGGTGCGGGCGATGCCCCAGAGCGCCGGGCTCTATGCCCGCGCCGGCCTGCCCGTGAATCTGCGCGGCCTCGATCTGCGCGATGTGGTGGCTTTCCAGGTTCCGGGCGAGGGGGCGCAGGGCCAGCTCGTCGTCGAGGGCGATCTGGTGGGCGTCGCCGCTGCCGGGGCCGAGGTTCCGCCGATCGAGGTCGAGGTGCGCGACGGCCGTGACCAGCCCCTGTACCGCTGGCAGATCGCCCCCCCGCGCCCCGTCCTGGACAAGGGCGAGACGGCGCGCTTCCGCGCGAGCCTGTCGGCCCCGCCGGCCCAGGGGCGCTCGGTGCGGGTGCATTTTGCGAATGCGGCGGACGAGACGCCCGCGAAGGGCGATGCCAGCGCGAAACACCCGTGATATGGAACGCGGATGACCAGCACTTCACGACGCGTGCGCGTCCTCTTCGACGAAACCGCCATCGCCCGGCGCACCGAGGAACTCGCGGCCGCCATCGCCGCCGCCAATCCTGAGAACCTCCTCGTGGTGGCGGTGCTCAAGGGCAGCTTCATGTTCGCCGCCGACCTCCTGCGCGCCCTGCACCGGGTCGGGCTGGAGCCGCAGGCCGAGTTCGTCCACCTCTCGAGCTACCGGACCGCCACGGTCTCTTCGGGACAAGTCGAGATCCTGCGCGACGTGGAGAGCGAGGTGCGCGGACGCGACGTCCTCCTCATCGACGACATCCTCGAATCCGGCCGCACCATCGTGTTCGCCAAGGACCTGCTGATGGCGCGAGGCGCCAAGCGGGTGCTCACCGCCGTGTTGCTGGAGAAGCCCGGCAAGCGCGCCGTGACGATCGACGCGGATTTCGTCGGCTTCACCTGCCCGGACGTGTTCGTGGTGGGCTACGGCATGGACGTGGCCCATGCCTACCGGCAACTGCCCTTCGTCGGCCTGGTGGACTACGACAGCCGCGAGCCCGACCTGTTCGGCGGCACCTGAGCCCGGCGCGCTCCGTCGCGCGGGCGGGGGAGACGCATTTCCGCCGCGGCTACGAACAATTCGCCGCAAAACCGGTGCTGTCGGGCCGGCTGTGCCCGCCGGTCCCTTGACACGGCGCGCCGGCCCTTGCGTGACTGAACGCCCGGATCCGAGAGAGACACAGACGCGCGATGGCCCGCATCCTCCTGGTGGATGACGAAGAGACGGTGCGGGGCTTCCTCAAGCGGGGCCTCGAGATCGACGGGCATGCCGTGGTCACGGCCAGCGACGGCAGCGACGGGCTCGACCGGCTGACCGAGGCGGACGGCGCGTTCGACCTGATGCTCACCGACATCCGCATGCCGCTGATGGACGGCATCGCCCTGGCGCTGGCGGCCAAGCGCGACTTCCCCAACCTCACCATCCTGCTGATGACGGGCTTCGCCGACCAGCGCGAGCGGGCCCGCGGCCTCGACGCCATCGTCACCGACGTGCTGACGAAACCCTTCTCCCTGGCCGACCTGCGCTCCACGGTGAACCGGGCGCTGGCGGCCTGAGGCGCGCGGCAGCCGCCGACTCCCGGAACCCTCAACGCGTCGGAGGCCCGCGCATGCCCCTTCATCCCGACATCCTCTCGACCGTCGGCGACACGCCGCTGATCCGGCTCGCGCGCGCGTCCGAAGAGACCGGCTGCACGATCCTGGGCAAGGCTGAGTTCCTGAATCCGGGCCTGTCGGTGAAGGACCGGGCGGCCCTCTTCATGGTGCGCGAGGCCGAGGCGCGGGGCGCCATCCGCCCCGGCGGCACCATCGTGGAGGGCACGGCCGGCAACACCGGCATCGGGCTGGCGCTCGTGGCCGCAGTGCGGGGCTACCGCACGGTGATCGTCATCCCCGAGACCCAGTCCGCCGAGAAGAAGGAGACCCTGCGCCTCGCCGGGGCCCGTCTCGTCGAGGTGCCGGCGGTGCCGTTCGCCAACCCGAACAACTACGTCCACGCCGCCCGCAGGCTGGCCGGGCGCCTGGCCGAGAGCGAGCCGGGCGGCGCCTTCTTCGCCGACCAGTTTGACAACGTCGCCAACCGGCAGGCGCATGTGGAGACCACCGGGCCGGAGATCCTCGCCGCCACGGAGGGCCGGGTCGACGGCTTCATCTGCGCGGCGGGCACCGGGGGCACGCTCGCGGGCACCGCGCAGGCGCTGCGCGCCGCCAAGCCCGATGTGCGGATCGGGCTCGCGGACCCGGAGGGGTCGGCCCTCTACGCCCACTACACCACCGGCACCCTCAAGGCGGAGGGCTCCTCGATCACCGAAGGGATCGGCCAGGGCCGGATCACCGGGAACCTCGCGGGCTTCACGCCGGATCACGCCTACCGCATCCCGGACGCCGAAGCCCTCGCCATCGTCTTCCGCCTGATGCGCGAGGAGGGACTGAGTCTGGGCGGCTCCTCGGGGATCAACGTCGCCGGCGCGATCCGGCTGGCCCGGGAGCTCGGACCCGGCCACACCATCGTGACGATCCTGTGCGACGGCGCCGCGCGTTACGCCTCGAAGCTGTTCAATCCCGCTTTCCTGGCCGAGCGCGGCCTGCCGGTGCCGGATTGGCTCGGCCCCGCCACCGACCCGCTGCCGGATTGGCGGGCCTGATCCGACGAACGCCGATCGATCCCGCCCGGCCATCCCTGCGGGAGGACGGAACTCGGCTTCGCGTGGAGCCTGCGCAAGCTGACTGATCCGGGCCCGCTTCGCGCTGGCGAACGGCCGTATCGGGCCTGAGAAAAACCGGCGTCCCAAGAAAGATGAAACGGCAGGGATTATGCCGCACGGACCGTTGAACGGAATCGCCGCGACGACGTTTGTACGGTCAAGCTCAAGCAATTCCGGTTGGGCGCATGACGGAGTTCCCATCCATGACCCTGACCACCATCCTTCTGATCGTGCTGATCCTGATCGTCCTCGGCGGTGGAAACTTCCTCGGCGGCGGGGCTTACCGTGGTCCGAGCTTTGGCCTCGGCGGTCTGCTCGTGATCATCCTGATCGTGCTGCTCCTCACCGGACGAATCTGAGCGCGTCTCAGGGCTGGCACGTGACGGCGACGACCGCGCCCGAGAGGGACGCGGCAGCCGCGCCGAGCGTGCCGGCGCCGGTCGCCGGCCCAGCCGCCGGCGGTGCCAGTCCCGCCTGCCCCAGGAAGGCCGCGACCGTGCCGGCCGGGACGAGCGCGTAGCTCGCCGGCGGCACCACCCCCGCGACGAGGCGCGGCGCCGTCGGAAAGGCCGCGACGAGGCCCGCCAGGGCACTCGACCGGTCGAGGACCGGGGCGCCCCCGGATCCGGGTTGCAGCGGCGCCGTGATCCGCGCGCCCGCCGCGCCGGCCTCCGCCGGGGCCACCGCGACGCCCTCCGCCTCCGCGCCCAGAACCACCAGCCCTTCGCCCGCCGCGAGCGCGCCTGCGCGCAGGGCCGGCAGCACCGGCGTACGGCCGGCGAGCGGTGCGCTCTCCAGCAGCACCAGATCCGTCCCCGAACCGGGGACCACGCGTGCCGGCAACCCTGCGACGGCCGGCGAGCGGCAGCCGGCGAGGGCCGCCGCACCTGTGAGCACCCGCCCCGGCGCCACGACGAGCCCGGTGGCGATGGGGGCCGCCTTTCGCACGGGGGCCGGCAGCGGAGCCGGTGCGGACAGCGCTCCGGGCGCCGGAGCCGCCGCGACCGGACCCGAAGCTGCTGCGGGCACGGCGTCGGGAAAGGGCGCGAAGCTATTGGCGATGGCGATGGCGAGCCGGTCGACCTCGCCCGCGAGGGCTTTGTCGTAGCCCAGGGTGATGCCGCGCAGGCCGGCCGCCCCGGCGGCGTAGCGGATGTAGGATTTGCCCGTGGGGGTTTCGGCCGTGACGACGAGGAATTCGGGCCGCAGCAGCTTGTAGGTCACCCGCCGCTCCGGGCTCGGCCCGGTGACGCGGGCGAACACCGCCTCGAGCCCGGTCTCGCCGGGGGAGAAGGACTTGGTTTCGAGGGTGATGCGCCCGTCCGCGCTCTGCCAGCGGGTGCCGCCGGGCTGCGCCGTCCGCTTGGGCAGGATTCGCTCGGGCACGCCCAGAACCGCGCCGCTGGCCGCGTCCGGCTTCACCGTGAAGCCCGCGGCCTTGCGCGCCGCGGCGCCCTCCTGAAGCAGGGCGGCGCGGGCCGCCGCGTCGGGCATTCCGCTTCCGCCCCTGCGCGCGGCGTAGGCCTGCAGCGCCTCGTAGCTGCGCCGCCCGAACGCCCCGCTGACCACGCTGTTGTATTCTCCGGTCCAGACCAGGGCATCCTGGAGGCCCTTGCGCTCGACCTCCGGCAGGGCCTCGAACGCGACCCGGGCCGCCTCGAAGGCCGGATCGGGCGCCGCCGGCTTCGGCTTGACGGGCGCCGCTTTGGCGGGGGCCGGTGCGGGCGGCGTCTGCGCGGCGGCGGACCCTGAAAGAGCCCCGATCACGAGTCCGGCCATGCACCGGATGGTCCGCCCGCGTCGTATCATGGTCGAATCGCGCCCCCTGCGAGATTCCGTCCGGTGTGGCAGAGCCCGGGCCCGAATTCTAGAGTTCATTCCGACGAAGCGGAAACCGGTTCGCCGCCAAAAGGCACGGCAAAACAAATGCCTAGCGCCGCCAGCCTGATTCAGTCGGGTCGGCGGCTCTAGGGCGTTGCGGGCCAAGCCCGAAGTGGTACGTTTCCGTCCGCTGCCGGCACGACGCGTCGGCATCCGGGCGGTGGGGTGGAAACATGTCGGGATCGACCAGAGGCGGCTTCTGGGCCGCGCCCCTCCTGTGCGCGCTGGCCTTCTCCGGGGTGACGGCGCTGCCCGCCAAAGCCCAGTCACAGACCCAGGCCCCCAATCCGGCCCTTGCCGCACGCGCGCTGGCCAAGGTCATGCCGAAGCTGGCTCCCAAGACGTTTCTGCGCGAGGATCTCGCCAGCGACGGCGTGCGCCTCGAAGCCAGCCTGAAGAGCGAGGCGGGGACGGGGGCCGCCAAGCCGGCCAGCAAGGCCCGGGCCGAGGGCGAAGCCCTGCTGGAGGCCGAGAAGCCGGCCGAGGCCCTGAAGCCGCTCGGTCTCGCGGTGGCGGCCGAGCCCGGCGACCCCGCGAACTGGCTCGCCTATGCGCGCGCGGCCAGCGCGGTCGGCAACGACAATCAGACGGGCGATTACGCCAGCCGGCTTCGCCTGCGCCGCAACGCGCGGGCCGCTGCCTACCAGGGCTACCTGCGCGCCAGCAACGCGTCGGCGGAGGCCGAGGCGCTGGCCGGCCTCGGCGCGGTCCAGGCCGCCGAATCCGAGTGGCGTCCGGCGCTGGAGGCCTATCGTGCCAGCCTCGCCCTCTCCGACGACGCGGAGGTGCGCGAGACCTACGAATCCTTACGGGCCGAGCACGGCTTCCGCATCCTCAACTACACCGTCGATTCGGATGCCGCGGCGCCCCGCATCTGCTTCCAATTCTCCGAAGGGGTGGCGGCCAAGACCGATTTCACGCCCTACATCGCGGTCTCGGGCGCGGCCAACGCCGCCGTCACCGCCACGGGCCAGCAGGTCTGCGTCGACGGCCTCAAGCACGGCGAGCGCTACGCCTTCGTGGTGCGCTCCGGCCTGCCCTCGGCGGCGGGCGAAGGGCTGCTCAAAGCGGCGGATTACGAGGTCTATGTCCGGGACCGCTCGCCCCAGGTTCGCTTCACCGGGCGCAACTACGTTCTGCCCCGCACCGGACAGGCCGGCGTGCCCCTGGTCTCGGTGAACGCGGCCAAGATCGACGTGGAGGTCCTGCGGGTCGGCGATCGGGGCCTGCTGCCCTCGCTGCGGGCCGAGGACTTCCTGTCCCAGCTCAACGGCGCCACGGCGCGCACCATCGCCGACCAGAAGGGCCAGCGCGTCTGGAAGGGTGTGCTCGACACCGCCAAGGCCGAGCTGAACCAGGAGGCGGTCACCGCCTTCCCGGTGCTCCAGGCCGTCGGCAAGCTGGAGCCCGGCATCTACATCATGTTGGCGCAGGCCAGCGGAGCCACCTCGTCCACCGACGAGGAAGGCGGCTACGAGCAGCAGGCCACGCAGTGGTTCGTGGTCTCGGATCTCGGGCTCACCGCCTTCAAGGGCCGCGACGGCGTCCACGTCTTCGCCCGCTCGCTCGCCTCCGCCGAGACCGTGTCCGGCGCCGAGATCCGGCTGGTGGCGCGCAACAACGAGGTCCTGGCCACCGCCAAGACCGACGGCCAGGGCCACGTCGCCTTCGCGCCGGGCCTTGCGCGCGGGGAGGGGGGCATCGCGCCCGGCCTCGTGGTGGCGCAGATCGGCGACGATTACGGCTTCCTCGACCTCGGCCAGTCGGCCTTCGACCTCACCGATCGCGGCGTGAAGGGCCGGCCGCAGCCGGGGGCCGTGGAGGCCTACGTGTTTCCCGAGCGCGGCGTCTACCGCTCGGGCGAGACCGTGCACCTGACCGGGCTCCTGCGCGACGCGCAAGGGGTCGCGGTGCCCGAAATCCCGCTGACCCTGGTGGTCAAGCGCCCGGACGGCGTCGAGTACCGCCGCGCCCAGGTGGCGGATGCGGGCCTCGGCGGGCGCGCCCTCGCGCTGCCGCTGATGCCGGGCGCGCCGCACGGCACCTGGCGGGTGGCGGCCTACACAGACCCCAAGGCGCCGGCCATCGGCGAGGCGAGCTTCCTCGTGGAGGATTACGTCCCCGAGCGCCTGGAGGTGACGCTGTCGAGTGCGGCGCCGACGCTGACGAAAGGCGCGCCCGCCACCATCGATGTGGCCGCACGCTACCTCTACGGCGCGCCGGGCGCCGGCCTTGAGGTCTCCGGCACCGTGCTGGTGCAGCAATCGGCCGGCAACGGCATCAAGGGCCTGGAGGGATTCTCCGTCGGCCTCGACGACGAGCGGGTGGAGGCGTCCTCGACGGAGATCGACGCCCGCGCCACCACGGACGCCACCGGCAAGGCCCGGCTCGTGGTGCCGGTGCAGGCGCTCGCCGCCCCGCGCCCCGTCGAGGCGAAGATCACCCTGCAGGTGGGCGAGCCCGGCGGGCGTGCACTCAGCCGCAGTCTCACGCTGCCGATCCTGCCCGAAGGACCGGTCCTCGCCATCCGCAAGACTTTCGGCGGCGACATCCAGGAAGGCGGCGTCGCTGGCTTCGACGTGGTCATGGCCGCACCCGACGGGCAGCGCCTCGCGCAGGGCAACGTCGCCTGGACGCTCCAGCGCGTGGAGAAGACCTATCAATGGTACCGCGAGGGTGGGCGCTGGTCCTACGAGCCGGTCACGAGTACCCGGCGCATCGCCGACGGCCGCCTCGACCTGACGCCGGACGCGCCGGGCCGCGTCAGCGCCACGGTGAGCTACGGCACCTACCGGCTGGAGGCGAGCGTGCCGGGCCGCCCGGCGGCCACCGCGAGCGTGACCTTCACGGTGGGCTGGAGCGGCGGTGAGACGGCGGACGTGCCGGACCTCCTGGACCTGCGCCTCGACAAGGCGGCCTACGCCGCCGGTGAGACGCTTCACGCCCGCCTGCAGCCCAAGTTCAAGGGGCAGGCGACGCTCGCCGTGGTCAGCGACAAGCTGCACGCGCTCCTCACCGTCGACGTGCCGGCCGCCGGCACCACCGTTGATATCCCGGTGAAGGCCGAGTGGGGTTCGGGCGCCTACCTCGTCGCCACCGCCTACCGGCCCCTCGACCAGGCGGCCAAGCGCCTGCCGGGCCGGGCGCTGGGCGTGGCCTGGTTCGGGGTCGACCGGGACAGCCGCACCCTCGGCGTCACCCTGACGGCGCCGGCCAAGGTGCGCCCGCGCGAGACCCTCACCCTGCCGATCCAGCTCGCCGGCCTCAAATCCGGCGAGGAGGCCCGGGTCAGCGTGGCGCTGGTGGATGTCGGTATCCTGAATCTCACCCGCTACGAGGCGCCGAACCCGTTCGGCTACTTCTTCGGCCAGAAGGCCCTCGGCCCCGAGATCCGCGACCTCTACGGATACCTCATCGACGGGATGCAGGGGACGCTCGGCGCCATCCGCTCCGGCGGCGACGGCGGGGCGGCGGAACTCGCCGATTCGCCCCCGACCCAGGCGCCGCTGGCGCTCTATTCGGGGCCGATCACCGTCGGCCCCGACGGCCGGGCGAGCGTCAGCTTCCCCCTGCCGGCCTTCAATGGCACCGGCCGGGTGATGGTCACCGCCTGGAGCCGCGCGAAGGTGGGCGCGGCCCAGGCCGACGTGATCATCCGCGATCCCGTGGTGCTCACCGGCACCCTTCCGCGCTTCCTCAACGTCGGCGACCGCTCGCGCTTCCACGTCGCCATCGACAACGTGGAGGGGCAGGCCGGCGACTACACGGTGGACCTCGACCTCGCCGGCTCCGTCCTGGTCGGCGCCGAGGCGGTGCACAAGACCCTGCGCCTGGAGGCGGGCGCCAAGGGCGCGCTGGTGATCCCCATCACCGCCGCCGGGCCGGGCCTGTCGCGGATCGACCTGACCCTGCGGGGCCCCGGCCTGCCCGAGGGCGTCGGCCAGAGCTTTGCCCTGAACATCGGCCCCGGCACGGGGGCGCTCGCCCGCCGCTCCGTGCAGACCCTCGAACCCGGCGCCAGCCTGAAGCTCTCGGACGAGCTCCTGGCCGACATCCTGCCCGGCACCGGCACGGTCTCGCTCTCGGCCTCGAATCTGGCCGGCATCGACGTGCCGGCCCTGCTCCAATCCCTCGACCGCTATCCCTACGGCTGCTCCGAGCAGACCGTCAGCCGGGCGATGCCGCTCCTCTACGTCAACCGCCTCGCGGCTCTCGACAGGCTCGGGATCGACCCACAAGCCGACGAGCGCGTGCGCCAGGCGATCGAGCGCGTGCTCGGCCGCCAGAACGGGGCGGGCGATTTCGGTCTCTGGTCCACGGACGGGGCCAGCGACACCTGGCTCAACGCCTACGTCACCGACTTCCTGACCCGGGCCCGCGAGCGCGGCTTTTCCGTGCCCCAGACCGCCTTCGCCAACGCCCTCGACCGCCTGCGCAACGCGGTGGCCAACACCACCGAGGTCGGCGAGGGTGGCATGGACATCGCCTACGCGGCCTACGTGCTCGCCCGCAACGGCCGGCCGGTGATGGGCGACCTGCGCTACCTCGCCGACACCAAGCTCGCGGCTTTCTCCACGCCCTTGGCGCGGGGACAGATCGCCGCCGCCCTGGCGCTGCTGGGGGATCGCGGCCGGGCCGCCAAGGCGTTCACCGCCGCGATGGCCGGCTTCCGGGAGACGCCCGCGAGCCCGGTCTACCGGCCGGATTACGGCTCGCGCCTGCGTGACGGCGCCGGCCTCCTGGCGCTGGCCGCCGAGACGGGGCTCGCCCGCGACAGCATCCAGCCCCTGGGCGCGCTCATCGCGGCGGAGCGCGCCAGCGGCCGGCCGACCAGCACCCAGGAGGAGGCCTGGATGGTGCTGGCCGCCGAGGGCCTGAGCGCGGAATCCGACGCTCTGCGCTTCACCCTGGACGGCCGCCCCGAGAGCGGCGCCGTGGCGCGCAGCTACCGGGCCGCCGCCCTGGACGGCAAACCCGTCACCCTGGTGAACGCGGGCAACCAGCCCGTGCAGGCCGTGGTCAGCGTCTCCGGTAACCCGATCGCGCCGGAGCCGGCGGAGGCGCGCGGCTACACGATCGAGCGGCGCTATTACCGCCTCGACGGCAGCCCGGTCGACCTCGCGCAGGGCGTGCGCCAGAACGACCGCCTCGTGGTTGTGCTCACCGTCACCGAGGCCAAGGCCAGCGCCGGGCGCCTCCTCCTCGTCGACCGCCTGCCCGCCGGCCTGGAGATCGACAATCCGAAGCTCCTCGACGCCGACGCGCTGACCGGGCTCGCCTTCGCCAAATCGGACGTGGCCCCCGTCCACACCGAGTTCCGCGACGACCGCTTCGTGGCGGCCTACGAGCGGACCCCCGCGCAATCGGCCTTCTTCCGGGTCGCCTACACCGTGCGGGCGGTCTCGCCCGGCACCTACGTCCACCCGGCCGCCACCATCGAGGACATGTATCGGCCGGAGCGCTTCGGGCGCACGGGATTCGGCGCGATGACCGTGAGCGCGAAGTAGGGCCGTGGAGACGGGTCGCCTGAACCCTCCCCCTTCTGCTGGGGAGGGTGCCTGCGGGGCAGGCGGGCCGGGACAACGTCCCGCAAGAGGGGGCGACCCCTCCGGAAACGTCGCTGCCCCTCTCCCGGTCGCTCCGCGACCACCCTCCCCCGCAGAGGGGGGAGGGCGTCTCGCAATCGTCGCAGGCTTCCTCCTCCTCCTGCTCCCGCCCCTGGCCCTCTGGCGCTTCGTCGACGCCCTTCCACCCCTCGACCTCACCCAGGCCGAACTCCGCTCCACCGTGGTGCTCGACCGAGAGGGACGCCTGCTGCGCCCGTTCGCCACCGCCGACGGGCGCTGGCGCCTGCCGGTGACGGGATCCCAGGTCGATCCGCGCTACCTCGCCATGCTCACCGCCTACGAGGACCGGCGCTTCGCCACGCATCCCGGCATCGATCCGGCCGCGACGCTGCGGGCCGCATGGCAGTGGTTCACGGCGGGGCGCATCGTCTCGGGGGGCTCGACCCTGTCGATGCAGGTGGCCCGCCTCGTCGAGCCCCGCGCCGAGCGCTCGCTGGCCGCCAAGCTCCGCCAGATGGTGCGGGCGGTGCAGTTGGAGCGGCGCCTCGGCAAGGACGGGGTGCGCGACCTCTACCTCGCACTCGCCCCCTATGGCGGCCCGGTCGAGGGCCTGCGGGCGGCGAGTCTGGCCTATTTCGGGCGGGAACCCGCGCGGCTGTCCTTCGCCGAGAGCGCGCTCCTCGTCGCCTTGCCGCAGGCGCCCGAGGCCCGGCGGCCGGACCGCTTCCCTCACGCGGCCCGACGCGCCCGCGACCGGGTCCTCGCCATCGCGGCCCGGCAGGGCGTGATCACGCCCACCGAGGCGGAGGCCGCCCGCGCCGAGTCGGTGCCGACGCTGCGAAAATCCTTCCCGATGCTCGCCGCCCACGCGGCGGAGGCGGCGCGTGCCGCCGACCCGGCCGCGCAGATGGTCCGCCTCACCCTCGACGGCCGCCTGCAGGCGAGCCTCGAGACCCTCGCCGCCGAACGCGCGGCTTCCCTCGGGCCCGGAATCTCGGCGGCGATCCTCGCTATCGACAACCGCACCGGCGCGGTGCTGGCCCAGGTCGGCAGCCCCGGCTACCTCGACGCGAGCCGTGCGGGTGCCATCGACATGACGGGCGCGATCCGCTCGCCGGGCTCCGCCCTCAAGCCCTTCATCTACGCGCTGGCCTTCGAGACGGGGCTGGCCCATCCCGAGACGCAGCTCGACGACCGGCCCGTGCGCTTTGCCGGCGCCTACGCCCCGGAGAACTTCGACCTCGGCTACCAGGGCACGGTGACGGCGCGGCGCGCCCTCCAGCTCTCCCTGAACGTGCCGGCGGTGGACCTGCTGGAGGCAGTCGGCCCCGCCCGGTTCATCGCGCGCCTGCGGGCAGGCGGCGCCCGCGTCGATCTCCCCCGCGACACCGGGCCGGGCCTGCCGGTGGCCCTCGGCGGCCTCGGCATCACCCTCACCGACCTCGCCCGGCTGTTTTCGGGGTTGGCCCGACAGGGATTGGTGCCGAACGTGGTGCGCCGCCTCGACGGGCCGCCCGCCGAGGCGGCCCCGGAGGCCCGCATCACGGAGGCCGTCGCCGCCTGGTACGTCGCCGACACCTTGCGCGGCGCGCCCCCGCCGGAGAACGCCCTGGCGGGCCGGATCGCCTACAAGACCGGTACCTCCTACGGCTACCGGGACGCCCTGGCGGTGGGGTTCGACCGGCGCGTCACGATCGCGGTCTGGGTCGGGCGGCCGGACGGCAACGCCGTGCCGGGCCTCGTCGGCCGGGTGGTCGCGGCGCCGATCCTGTTCGACGCCTTCGCCCGCTTCGGCGGCGAGCCCGACCCCGTGCCGATGCCGCGCGACGCCCTGGTGACGACCACGGCCGGCCTGCCGCCCCCCTTGCGCCACATCCGGCGGGACATCCCCAAGACCCTGTCGGCGGCCTTAGGGGGGGCCCTCAAGATCGCCTACCCGCCGGACGGCGCCCGCATCGACCTCGGCCTCTCGGAGCCCGAGCCGGCGCCCCCGGCGAGCCTCGCCCTGAAGGCCCTCGGCGGCGTGCCCCCGCTCACCTGGATGGTCGACGGCCTGCCGGTGGCGGGCGGCGCCCGGCGCCAATCGGCCTGGGCGCCGGAGGGGGCCGGGTTCGCCCGCATCTCGGTGATGGACGCCACGGGGGCCAGCGACAGCGTCGTGGTGCGCCTCGAATGATACGTCATCCACTTGATCAGAGCGGATGACGTATCAGCAAGCCCGCGCGGCGCTTGAGCGAAGCCCAAATCCGCCATCCCGAACG
>NZ_BPQL01000013.1 GCF_022179225.1 Methylobacterium goesingense | reverse complement strand
CGGGGTTGGACACCACCGCTACCTCCGCCCCCGGGTTGGTCTCGCGGATGATACGCTCGACCTCGTCGCCGGTGCCCACCGGCACGGTGGACTTGGTCACCACCACGGTGAAGCCGGTCAGGGCCGCGGCGATCTCGCGGGCGGCGGCGAAAACGTAGCTAAGGTCGGCAAAGCCGTCGCCGCGGCGCGAGGGCGTGCCGACCGCGATGAACACCGCCTCGGCCTCCGCCACCGCCGGAGCGAGATCGGTGGCAAAGCTCAGCCGCTCCTGGCGCACGTTCTCCGCCACCAGGGCGTCGAGCCCCGGCTCGTAGATCGGCATGCGCCCGGCCTGCAGCGCCGCGATCTTGGCCGGATCCTTGTCGACGCACACAACGCTGTGCCCGAAATCCGCCAGACACGTCCCGGAGACGAGACCCACGTAGCCCGCGCCAACCATCGCAATCCGCATGACGACCCTTTCCGGGCCGGGGCGTGGCCCGAGCCCAACGTCCTCGCACCCACGGGAATCGGCCACCCCGGATGTCAGGTTCCCTTAGGACGTTTGGCTGGGTTGTGCCACGGCATCCCGCCGGCCGCGCCGTGTCACGAGGCTGCAACCATACCGGACGCGGTGACGACGGCGGGTCTGTTCGTGGCCTTCGTCGCCCCGGTCCCGATCGGGCCTTGCCCGGATCACCCGGGGCAGCCTCGACAGTGGGTGCCTCCAATCGGCTTTTCGGGCCGATGCGGCGGGGGACGGGCGCGTGTTCGCGTTCGGTCGAGCGGGCGCGGACCTGCGCGCCCGGTTCCATCGCGCCCCCTAGACGCGCCCCCGAGGGGCCGACACCTTCCACAGGGCCCCAGACATGCGTCGGGCCGCCACACGCCCCGAAGGTTCGCGCAGCGGCCCGAAAAGCCGACAGCCTCGCTCGATGGCGGGTGTTGATCAGACCGTCGGGTAGGAGAACACGCCGACCGAGGCATGGAAGGGGACGTGCTCGCGGGCGCGACGCTGGCGGGCCTTCTCGAGGAGCTTGGCGCTCAGGCGGTCGCCGCCGATATCGGCGAACTGCCGGTCGGTGAGCTCGGAGATTTCGCGCACGGAGGCGTTCTCGCGCAGAGAGGCGGCGAAATGCTGAAGGAGGGACTGGACCATGATGTGAACTCCGGATCTGGGGTGCGGCCAGGCTCTGCGGCCCGGCGCCATGACCCGGATGTAGGCTTTGCTGCGCTGCAGTAGGAGCGCCGATCGGAAGGGGCTGCCATGCAGTTTGAGCATGAAATGAGCATAACTGCCGAAGGCTTATGCAACATCCCAGTAAACCACTGACAAAAATAACGAAAATTGGATGCTGCGGGAGACCGATGTCATGCCGCTGGACGCCGGAACGGCAGAACGCCAGCCCCCCGTGTGCGTCGCAGCACGTCGAACCCGTACGGCGTTTCCGTTTGCGACACCTTTGCGTGGATCGCGCGCCTGGAGTGGTCTTACTCGGCCGCGTTCCCGTAGGCGGGCGCTTCGGTGGCATCGCCCAGGAAGCCACCCGACTGGCGCGCCCAGAGCCGCGCGTAGAGGCCACCGCTGGCGATCAGTTCCGCATGCGTGCCCTCCTCGATGATCCGGCCGGCATCGAGGACGATCAGCCGGTCGAGAGCCGCGATGGTCGAGAGGCGGTGCGCGATGGCCAGGACGGTCTTGCCTTGCATCAAGGTGTCGAGGCTCTCCTGGATCGCCGCCTCCACTTGGCTGTCGAGGGCCGAGGTCGCCTCGTCCAGGATGAGGATCGGGGCGTCCTTGAGGATGACCCGCGCGATGGCGATGCGCTGGCGCTGGCCGCCAGAGAGCTTGACGCCGCGCTCGCCCACCTGGGCGTCGTAGCCGGTGCGCCCCTTATGGTCCACGAGGTCGCGGATGAACGTGTCGGCCTGGGCCAAGCGGGCGGCGCGCTCGACCTCGGCGATGGTGGCGTCGGGGCGGCCATACGCGATGTTGTCGCGGATCGAGCGGTGTAGCAGCGAGGTGTCCTGGGTCACCATGGCGATGGCGCTGCGCAGCGACCCCTGCGTGACCCCGGCGATGTCCTGGCCGTCCACGAGGATGCGGCCGGTCTCGAGATCGTGCAGGCGCAGGAGCAGTGCGGTGATCGTGGTCTTGCCGGCGCCGCTCACGCCCACGAGCCCGACCTTCTCGCCCGCGCGGATGTGCAGGTTCAGGCCCTCGATGATGGAGGCGTCGTCGCGACCGTAGTGGAAGCCGACGTTCTCGAAGCGGATGTCACCACCCGAGATCGCCAAAGTCCCGGCATCGGGCCGGTCGTTGATGGCGTGCGGACGGGCGATCGTCTGCATGCTTTCCTGGATGACGCCGACATTCTCGAAGATGCCCCGCACGGTCTGCATCACCCAGCCCGACATCGCCATGAGGCGCAGGACCAGGGCCAAGCCGGCCGAGGCCTCGCCGGTGGTCATCCCGCCGCGCTGCCATAGGATCACGCAGACGCTGGCCGTGGACAGGATCAGCAGGCTGTTGAGGAGGCCGAGCAGGGTGGTTGTGCTGCTCACCAGCCGGAACTGATGCAGGTAGGCCTTGGTGTGCACGTCGACGGCGTCGCGCACCGCTGCCCGCTCCTCGCGATCGCGGGCGAACAGCTTCACGGTCAGGATGTTGGTGTAGCTGTCGACGATGCGCCCGATGAGCGCCGAGCGGGTGTCGGCGGTCAGCAACGAGCGGGACCGAGCCCGGGGCACGAACCACCGGGTCAGGGCAGCGTAGGCCGCGATCCAGACCACCACCGGCAGGGCGAGCCAGAGGGAGATCGAGCCGAACAGACCAACCGCGGTGACCGCGTAGATCGCGACGTACAGCAGGGTGTCGATGAACACGACGGCGAGTTCGCGCACCGCCGGGCCGACCTGAACGACCCGGTTTGCCAAGCGCCCGGCGAAGTCCGCCTGGAAGTACGAGAGCGAGTGGCCGAGGGTGTAGAGATGCGTGCGCCAGCGGATCTGGTTCGTCGCCTGGGGCACGATGAGCTGATTCGACAGGATCTCGTGCAGCCAGATCGTGATGGGCCGCACCACCAGCAGGAGGCCGGCCGCCAGCATCAGACCGGTGCCGTGCTCCTGCCACAGGGTGGCGCGGTCGGCCTTGTTCAGGAGATCGATGAACCAGCCCATGAGCAGGTAGAGCGAGGCCTCCACAGACCCGGCCAGCACCGCCACCACGAACAGGATCGCGAGCGCGCCGCGGATCGGCCGCAGATAGAAGCCCGCGAAACCGAGAACGGATTTCGGCGGCATGCGGCCGTCGTCGAACGGCGCGAAGGTGTCGATTCGGCGCTCGAGCCAATCGAGAAACATGAGAATATCCGGTTGCTGCAGCGTCCCTTAGCTATGCCGTCTTGACCGTCCGCCAACCGGGGGGCGATGCCGCACG
>NZ_BPQL01000012.1 GCF_022179225.1 Methylobacterium goesingense | reverse complement strand
ACGCCGGACGGCCGGGAGGTCTGGGTGAGCGTGCGCGGCGAGGACTACATCGCCGTACTCGATGCCGCGACCGCCAAGGAGACGCGCCGGATCACCGTGCCGAACGGGCCCGGCATGACGATCTTCTCGCCAGACGGCGCCTACGGCTATGTCTGCTCCAGCTTCAGCCCCGAGACTGTGGTGATCGACACGAAGACCCACACCATCGTCGGGCGCGTGAAGCAGGAGAGCCCGTTCTGCCCCGACCTCGCCGCGACACCGGACGGCAAGCAGGTGTGGTTGACCCTCAAGGATGTCGGCCGGACCCAGGTGTTTTCGGCGCGTCCGCCCTTCGCGCCGCTGAAGACCATCGAGACCGGGCCGATCACCAACCACGTCAACATCGTCTCGACCAAGGCCGGCCAGTTCGCCTACGTGACGATCGGCGGCCTGAATCAGGTCAAGGTGTTCCGCACCGACGACTTCACCCAGGTCGCCACCATCCCGACCGGCGCCCTGCCGCACGGGCTCTGGCCCTCGGGCGACGGCAGCCGCGTCTATGTCGGCCTGGAGAACGCCGACAAGGCGGCGGTGATCGACACCGCATCGAACACGGTGATCGCCGAGGTTCCGATCGGCCAGGGGCCGCAGGGCGTGGCCTACGTCCCGAACGCCGTGCCGGAGGGGGACGGAAAGCAGAACCTCCAGCCGCTGGGCGCCGCCGGCAAGACCAGCGCGCTGACGCTCGCGGGCACCGATGGCAAGCCGGCGACGCAGGTGACCCTCTTCGACCAGGGCGTGTTGCAGACGCTGCAGGCCGCGGTCACGGGACTACCCGCGAAGATGCCGTTCGTGCTGGCGCTGGCCGCCGATCCGAAGGGGGCCGCCGGCCTGGAGCCGCTCGCCGCCTTCATGACCAACCCGGCCGGCGCGGCCATCGTCAACGCGATCGGCCCGATCCGCCAGATCACCCGCACGGATGCCGGCGCGAGCCGGCGCTACCTCGTCGTGGTCTCGGGCAAGCCCGGCGAACTCGGCAGCGTCGTCCAAGGGCAGACCATGGATTGATCGGGCGGCCTCACCAGCCCGGAAAGTAGGAATCCGAGAGGATGCGTCGGATCGCGACCCGCTACGAGAAGCGGGTCGCCAACCACCTCGCCATGGTCACCCTTGGCATGCCCATGCTCTGACGCTCTTGGCTTTGCAGAGACGCCCTATCCGGCCGTCGCTTCCGCGATGGCGAAGCGCATGTAGGCAAGCCCCTCCCGCATGACCTCGACAGGCACGCGCCTCATCGCGCCGGCATGCGCCGCCAAGGCCTCGCGGAGAACGGGGTGCCACCGCGCCGGGTGCGCGGCGAGGGCATGACGGCCCCCACCGTCCTTTGAGACGATGCCTTCGGTTTCCAGGGCGTTGGCGATGCGCGCGACGCCGAGGACGCCCCAGGCCAGGGCCTCGGCGTTGGCATCCTCCCCGGGCGCCTTCGCGGCCAGCCCCGCCTCGGCCTGCGTGATCCAGGACAGCCAGTATTCCCGCAGGTTCTTGACCTGGTAGGTCCGCAGCGCATCGCTGTCGTCGGCGATGCCGAGTTCGCTCGGGGGCGGGCCGAACACGGTTCGACCATGGCGTGAAAGGCAGCGCCAGACGACCGGGTTGACCTCCCGGCAGACCTCGCCGGTTCGGAAGCGACCGTCCAGGCTGAATGGCAGGACCGCATACTGCGCCGGCACTCGTCCGAGCGCCTCGACTGTCAGGTAGAAGCCGTCGAAACAGGGGCCGCCGGCCTCCGCCAGTCCGACGTGGACGCGTTCGAGGGCGGCGCAATCCCGTGCGGTGGGCTCACGATCCAGCATCGCGACGAAGTCGATGTCGCTCGCCCCGGGTCGGAAGTCGTCCAGCGCGACCGATCCGACGAGGTACAGGCCCCGAACGACCGGCATCCCCTCGGCGTCCAGACGCCGTCTGTAATCCGCGACCACCGAGTCGACGGAATTCGGAAACGAGACCGCTCGACTCATGGCGTGCACTCCGGGGGTGGCGGACGATGCAATCGGCCACGGACATCCGCCTGCCGACCGTTCCGATTCAATCCGGCAATTTGGGGGAAGCCCTTGGTCCGGGTCACGTCCCCGTGAGCCTTCCCGGTCGGGGAAGCCGTTCGGGTGGCGCGACGCAGTGCGACGGGCCAGAATTCCGTCCGCACCGGGTTCGAACGCGGCCGTGAGCCGCAAGGAGGCTGCATGAGGAGCGTCGTGCTTCCGCTCATCCTGGGTGCCATAGCCGTGGCCCTGATCCATTTCGCCTATCCGGCGGCCGCCGCGGCAGGGTGCCCGTCCTGCTACGGCTTCACCGAAGTCGAGGACGGCCTCTATGTCGAGCGCGGCATGACGCCGGATCGACGGGAAGCGGCGAAGGCCACGGTCGCGGCTGCGCGGGCGAGGGTCCGAGCCTTCTATGGGGATCTGCGCTCCGGCCCGCGCATCCTGCTGTGCGGCACCGACGCCTGCTATCGCCCCCTCGGCGGCGGCTCCCGCGGCATCGCGCTCCTCGACCGGGCACTGATCCTGTCGCCGCGCGGCGCCGACGTCGTCATCGCCGCCCACGAGCTCGCCCATGCCGAGCTCCACCGGCGCATCGGCCTGGTGGCCACGCTGTCACGCTCGGTGCCGCAATGGTTCGACGAAGGGCTGGCGGTGGTCGTCTCGGACGACCCGCGCTACCTCGCCACCGGTCCCGACCGCTGCCGCGCCGAACCCGGTGGCGACATGCCAGCCTCCCGTGCGGCCTGGATCGAGACCGCGGACAGCGCCGGCCTCTATGCCAGGGCGGCCTGCAAGGTCAGCCGGTGGCTCGATGCCCATGGCGGGTCGGCCGGTCTCCTGCGACTCGTGGCGGGCGGATCTTTCCGCGACCTCGCGCCGATCACAGGATCTTGACGGTCCGGATCGGACGGTCGCCTTGGCGTCCGGATCGAGGCTGCGATAGCCTGCCGCCAGGCCGATGCTGCCTGCCGCTCGCCCCGGGAACGGGATGGTGAAAGCATGACGGACGACTACCCCCACCCGTGCCCCTGACCGGCGTCGGGTCGGCAACGCGGGCACCGACGATCCGACACCGGCATGGGAGAGCACCATGACGACCGTCGATCAAGCCAAGGCCATGGCCAGGCGGCTGCGCGCCGCGCTGGCCGCGCGCGACCTTTCCGTCCCGCACGCGACCGCCCTCGAACTCGCCGCCGCCAGCCTCGGCCACGAGGACTGGAACACCGCCTGCGCCGCCCTCGAACAGACCGCGGATGACCGCATCCGCTTCCTGGAGACGGTCCCGATCCTGCGCATCTTCGACGAGGCCAAGGCGCGCGAGTTCTACTGCGGCTTCCTCGGCTTCGTGCCCGGCTTCGAGCACCGCTTCGAGCCGGGCCTGCCGCTCTACATGGAGGTCGCCCGCGCCGGGCTGCGGCTGCACCTGTCCGAGCATCACGGCGACGCCAGCCCCGGCTCGACCGTGTTCGTGCGGATGCGGGGCGTCCACGCCTTCCACCGGGAGTTGACGGACAGGCGCTACGGCTACGCCCGGCCCGGCATCGAGGAGGCCCCCTGGGGCGACGTGTTGGAGGTCGCCGACCCCTTCGGAAACCGGCTGCGGTTCTGTCAGCCTCGCGACGCGGGGACCGGGCACAGGCCGGGCCGGTCCGCCATCGGTTGAGAGGATGAGGGTGGCGATGGGTGTCGAGATCCCACGCGGGTCGGCGCTCATCGCGACCCTGGACGCCGTCAGCTCGGGGCCGCACTTCCACCGCTGGGCGCGACACGGTGCGACCTGACGGTCGTCGACGATGCGACCCTGCTTTCGGCCCTGGCGACGGCTCATCGTCTCGCCGCCCCGAAGCCACGGGCGTTTGATCAAGCGCCGTGTAACGTTTTGTAACGACGGAGCCTTTCGCGTTGTCGGCACGCCCGGTGCCCGTATGTTTGTGGCATGAGCGACGACCAGACCATCGTCATCGTCGAGGACGACGGTGACATCCGCACCCAACTCGCCGCCTACCTGGAAGGCGAGGGGTTCCGCGTGATCGGCCTCGACGGTGGCGCCGGCCTGGACCGGCACCTCGCGGCGGGGCGATCCCCGGATCTCATCGTGCTCGACTGGATGCTGCCGGGCGAGGACGGGCTGTCGATCTGCCGGCGCCTGCGCGAGGCGGGCGGACCGCCCGTCGTCATGCTCACGGCCAAGGACGAGGACATCGACCGGGTGCTCGGCCTGGAGATGGGCGCGGACGACTACGTCTCGAAGCCGTTCAACCCCCGCGTGCTCCTCGCCCGCATCCGTGCCGTCCTGCGTCGTGCCAACGGGCAGGGAGCCCCTACGGTCGACGCCGACCCTGGGGCGCTCGCGGTGGCCGACCTGGTGATCGACCTCGCGGCGCGTCGGGTGACGGTCGGCGAGGCACGCGCCGAGATCGGGCTCACCAGCGCCGAGTACGATCTGCTGCACTGCTTCGTCACCCGGCCGCAGCGGGTGCTCTCGCGCGATCAGCTCCTCGACTGGACCCGGGGCCGAACGGCCGACGCCTTCGACCGGACCATCGACGTGCAGGTGAGCCGCCTGCGGCACAAGCTCGACGCCGCGGGCAGCGATGCGGCCGCGCTCCTCAAGACGGTCCGCAATGCCGGCTACATCCTCGCCGCACCGGTGAGGCAGGCCCCGTGATGGCCCGCGTCGGCCTGCTCGGGCGGATCATGCTGCTCCTGCTGGGCGCGCTCTCCTTGCTCGTCCTCGCCACCGTCGCCGTGGACACGTGGCAGCGTCGGCAGGAGCGCTCCCCCTACGGCACGCGCTTTCCGCGCGTCGACCAGGCCGCGAACATCGTGATCCTGCTGCGGGATGCGGACCCGGCCCTGAGACCGGCCATCCTGAAGGCCGTGAGCGGCGAGTCCCTCAGGGCCGAGATCACCGATGGGCCGGCCGACCATCACGACCTGATCCCCGAACCGCGCCTCGAACGGCGCCTGCGCCGGATGACGGGTGATCCGGACGGGCCGCTGCGGGCCTTCACCGACACCGCCATGCTGCACCGGGGCGTCGACCCCGACGAGGTCAACGACAGGGATCGCAACGGTCCCATCGGTCGCCTCGCGACGGCGACCTATCGACTGCCGGACGGCCGGACCCTGGTGATCTCGGCCGTCGAGAAGCACCGGTCGATGATGCCGTGGCTGCTCGGCCAGCCGCTGAGCCTGTGGGTTGCCGTCCTCGGCGCGGCGGTGGCCGGGCTCGTCCTCCTCGGCGCACGCCACGAACTCGCCCCCCTGCGGCGCCTCACCGACGCGGTCACCCGATTCGACGGGCGTGCCCACCAGCCGGTGGCGACGCCCCAGGGCGCCCCGGAGATCCGTCGGCTCTCGCGGGCGGTCCGGGACATGCAGGAGCGGATCGTCGGGCTCCTCGGGGAACGCTCGATGCTGATCGGCGCGATCTCGCACGACCTCAAGACTTACCTGACCCGCCTGCGGCTGCGGGCGGAAGGCGTGACGGAACCGGAGCGACGGGACAGGCTGGTCGAGGACCTCGATGCGATGACCGCGCTGATCGAGACCTCCCTGGGCTTCGCCCGGGGCACGGCCGTCGAGGTGGGCCGGACGGCGGTCGACCTTGCCGACCTCGTCGCCGTCGAGGTGGCCGAACACGCCGCGCAAGGCATCGACGTCCGCCTGACCGGCGAGGACGTGCAGGATGCGCTCGCCGCCGGGGATGCGGTCGCCCTGCGCCGGGTGGTCGCCAACCTGATCGGGAACGCCGTCAAGTTCGGCCGCTCCACGGTGGCCGTCAGCGTGAGCCGGACCGGCGCGCTGTGCCGGGTCACGGTGGAAGACGACGGCCCGGGCATACCGGAATCCGAGCGGACGGCGGTGTTCAGCCCGTTCTACCGGATCGAACGGTCCCGCAACCGCCGGACCGGCGGCAGCGGTCTCGGCCTCGCCATCGCCCGCCAGATCGCCGAGGCGCATGGCGGTACCGTCGTGGCCGAGTCGTCACCGCTCGGCGGCGCACGCCTCGTCGCGACCCTGCCGGCCATCGCCTGATGCCCGGTCTGGCCCGCAGGGCGGCCCGTTACAAAACGTTACGTCGGCGCATCGGTCGGTCACATCCGGGAAGGAGATCGGGACGATCTTGGCCCTCATCGGTCGCGGCGCCGGCTCGGGCATGGCGGCGCACCTGATCACAGAGAAGGATCCGATGATGTTGAAGATGCTCGCCCCCGTCGCGCTCGTGGCCGGCCTGGCATTGCCGGCCTCGGCGTCGCCCCTGATCCAGGACGCCGTGTCCAACGGATCGGACGGCGCGCGGATCATCCAGGTCTATGGCGGCTGCGGCCCCTACGGCCACCGTGGCCCCTACGGCGGTTGCCGGACCGGTGGGCAATGGGGCGGCTACGTCCGCGGCGCCTCCTGCCCGGCGGGCTTCCACATCGGGCCCTACGGCCGCCGTTGCTGGCCGAACTGAACGTCCGGCCGTCATTCCGGCACTCGGCGTCCGGTCGCGTGCCGGACCTCCATGGAGCGAGACATGCTGCGCAAGATCGTTCTACCCCTTGCCCTTGCCGCGGGGCTTCTCACGGCCGGCTCGGCCGCCGAGGCCCGGGACGGCTGCGGCCTCGGGTTCCACCGCGGGTTCTACGGCTGGTGCCGGCCGAACCTCGGCTACCGTCCCTACGCCTACGGCCCCGTGTATCGTCACTTCGGCTATCGCGGGTGGGGCGGGCCCCGCTGGCGCTACGGCTACCGGTATGGCTGGCATCGCCGCTTCGCTTGGCACGGCGGCTGGCACCGCTGGGGCGGCTACCGGCATGTGGGCTGGCATCACCGCTGGTGATGCGTCCCGTGCCGAGCCAGGGCACCCGCGCCTCCGGGCCCTCCCCCCATGTCCCGTTTCCCGCCGGAGACCTCGCATGACCCCTGCCGTCAGGACGGCGTCGACGCGGCTCAGCCGTCGCGGCGTGATCACGGGTTCGGTCCTCGGTCTATCGGCCCTCGGCATCGCCGCGATCGCGCCGAGAGGCACTCGGGATACGGTGGTCGTCCATGTCGGGAACCCGGCCCTGGCCGGACCGCTCGGCGATGTCTGGGTGGGATCGCCCCAGGCGAAGGTGACGCTCGTCGAGTATGCCGCGCTGACCTGCCCGCATTGCGCGGCGTTCCATGACGGGACCTGGCCGGCCGTCAGGGCGCGCTGGGTCGATGCCGGACAGGTGCGGTTCGCGTTGCGCGGATACCCGTTGAGCCCTCTCGACACGGCCGGCTTCATGCTGGCCCGTGCGGACGGCGACAGGAATTACTATGCGCTCACCGATTTCCTGTTCGCGCGGCAGCGGTCCTGGGCGTTCGTGGAGAAGCCACTGGATGCTCTGCGCGAATTGGTACAGCAGGCGGGAATCAGCCGGGACCGGTTCGATGCCATCCTGCGCGACCAGTCCCTCTACGACGGGGTGCAGCGCGTCTCCGCGCAGGCGACCTCCGTGCTGGGTGTCCACAGTACGCCGACGCTGTTCGTGGACGACGACCGACACGAGGGAGCGCTGACGGCGGATGCGCTCGGCGAGATCATCGCACGGGCCCTGGCACGGAGCCCGGGCTGAACTTTGCGCATCCCTGATGCTGGCCGCTGCAGGGCCGGTGTGGCGAACCCTTTCGAAGATTCGAAAGGGCCGGGGCAAGCGGTCGAGAGGGGAGGCGTTCATGAACAGGTTCCGGTCGGCCCTATCCACACTCATCCTGGTGGCCATCTCGGCGGCCCCCTCGTCCGGGCAGCCCTCGCCGGACCGAGGTGCCGTCGCATGCCGTGATGAGATCGGTCCGGTCGCCGCCAAGCGTCTGGCCGCTCAGTGCCGGGATGCGTCGCCCGCGACGCATCCGCCGTGCAACGTGGTGAACCCCTGCGCCATGATGCGCGACGAGATCGAGCGCAGTTGCCGGATGTTCCGGGCGTCCAGTCCGCTTCCGGCGGACCTCTGTGCCGCGGGTCGCGGGCCGTGAGCCTCGTCCCTGTCCCGCGACCGAAGCCATCGCCGGCGGGCCGGACAGCCGGACCCTGCCGGTCGTCGAGCCCGAACGGGAACGGGAGAACGCCATGACGGAGAGTGCCGTGACCAAGTCCGTCGAGACGGTCCATGCGGCCTGGGGGGCCAGCAGGGCGGAGAGCGTCCGCGACGCCCTGCGACTGCAGGGCTGTACGGATCGGGTGGTCGCGCTCACCCACGACCTGAGCGTCGGCCCCATCGACCCGCTCGACCCGACCGCGCGCAGGGCCTGGTTCGAGGCCAATCTGCGATCGGACGAAGAACCTCGCGAGGAGCCGGCCGATTTGGCGGCGCCCTGGGTGGAGGCGACGGCCGTCGGCGTCCACCCGGTCCATTGGGTTTGCCTGAGCGACGCCGCGGAGCACGCCTGCTTCCTGGAGTTCGTCTTCCGCATGGCCGGCCGCCCCTTCGACGTCGTCGACGCGACAGGGCTCGATTTGCCGGGCGTGGGCCGCGTCCCGTCGATCCGGTCGCTGGGTCAGTTGCGGCCCGCGGAGATCGTGGCGGCCGGCCTCGCCGAGAGGCGGCGTCCGTTCTCCCAGGCGGCGAGCGACGCTGCCGTGGCCGCCTGGACGCGATTGCGGCGGGAGAACGCGCCGTTGCGCGTCGTGCGCGATGGACACTTGGTCTCGGCGCCTTTGACCCATTTCGACGCCCTTCTGGCGGGCCAGGCATCGGGGGAACGGGAACTGCTCATCAGGCTGGTCGCCCGCGTCCTTCACCGGGTCGACGCCGGGTTGGATCAGCCGGGACAGGGATGCCGCTACGAGCTCCTGTTCGCCCGTATTCTCGCCCTTGGGGAGGCCGGCGTGCTGGATGTCACGGGTCCCGGGCCGGGCATGCGGGACTACGAGGTTCGCGGGCCCGCGGCAGGTCGGTTGGCTTCAGGCACGACGTAACGGCATCAAGCTGAGGTCGCGACCCGCGTGATCGGCCGCTAATTGCAGCGCCACCGGCATCAGGCGTTCATCCGCTTGCCGAAACGCGGCCGAGGCGGCAGTCCCGGCGGGCACAATCGTCCACGCGATCCTGGACAACGATGCCGTCCACAAGCACCCCAAGGTCTGTGTCTGGCTCGACCGCCACCCGCGCTGGAGGTGTCCCGTCACCCCGACCTCATCAGCCTCGTGGCTCAACCCCGTCGAGGGCTAGGACAGCCAAGGTGGCCGGGGGGCGCGAACGCCCCTCCCCGCGCCACCGGCACCGAACCGGGAGGTGCGTCGATGGGCATGCGGGCGGGATTGCGATAGGACGCGCCTCGATCGGTCGCCCGCGCGATCCCGTCTCGACGGAGACCCCATGCTGAAGGCCTTCCTCGCCTATTACCGGCCGCACCGGACGCTGTTCCTCGTCGATTTCGGCTGCGCCGTGCTCTCCGGCCTGCTCGAGCTCGGCTTTCCCATGGCGGTGAAGGTCTTCGTGGACGTGCTGCTGCCGCGCCAGGACTGGCAGCTCATCCTGCTCGCCGCCCTCGGCCTCGGGCTGGTCTACGTGGCCAATGCCGGCCTGATGGTGGTGGTGACCTATTGGGGCCACGTGCTCGGCATCAACATCGAGACCGAGATGCGGGCGCGGGCCTTCGACCATCTGCAGAAGCTCTCGTTCCGGTTCTACGACAACCAGAAGACCGGCCACCTCGTTGCTCGCGTGACCAAGGACCTGGAGGAGATCGGCGAGGTCGCCCATCACGGCCCCGAGGACCTGTTCATCGCCGTGATGACGCTGATCGGCGCCTTCGGCCTGATGCTGTTCGTCCACCCGCCGCTCGCCCTGATGACGGCCGCGATCCTGCCCGTGATCGCCTTCGTGACCCTGCGGTACGGCGGGCGGATGACCCGGAACTGGCAGGCGCAGTACGGCCGGGTCGGTGCCTTCAATGCCCGCATCGAGGAGAATGTCGGCGGCATGCGGGTGGTCCAGGCCTTCGCCAACGAGCCGCACGAGCGGCGCCTCTTCGCTTGCGACAACGCGCGCTACCGCGCGACCAAGCTCCAGGCCTACCGGATCATGGCGGCCAGCCTGTCGATCAACTACCTCGGCATGCGCCTCGTCCAGATCGTGGTGCTGCTGGGCGGCGCCGCCTACGTGGTGCGCGGCGAGCTGAGCCCCGGCGGCTTCGTGGGCTTCCTGCTGCTGGTGGGCGTGTTCTACCGGCCCCTGGAGAAGATCGGCGCGGTGGTCGAGACCTACCCGAAGGGGATCGCGGGCTTCCGGCGCTACGCGGCGCTGCTGGCCACCGCCCCCGACATCGTCGACCGGCCCGACGCCGTCGCGGCGCCGCCACTGCGCGGCGACATCCGCTTCGAGGGCGTGCGGTTCGGCTATGCGGCGGGCCGCCCCGTCCTCCGGGACCTGACCCTGGCGATCCGGGCGGGCGAGACGGTGGCTTTCGTCGGCCCATCGGGGGCGGGCAAGACGACGCTGTGCTCGCTGATCCCGCGCTTCTACGAGATCGAGGCCGGGCGAATCAGCATCGACGGGCACGACATCCGGGACCTCACCCTCGCGTCCCTGCGCCGGCAGATCGGCATCGTGCAGCAGGACGTGTTCCTGTTCGCCGGCTCGATCCGGGAGAACATCGCGTATGGCCGCCTCGACGCGGATGACGCGGCCATCCGCGCGGCGGCGAGCCGGGCCCGCCTCGACGGTCTGCTGGAGACCCTGCCCGAGGGCCTGGACACGCTCGTCGGCGAGCGCGGGGTGAAGCTCTCGGGCGGCCAGAAGCAGCGCCTCGCCATCGCGCGCGTGTTCCTGAAGAACCCACCGATTCTGATCCTCGACGAGGCGACCTCCGCCCTCGACACGCAGACCGAGCAGGAGATCCAGCGCTCCCTCGTCGAGCTCGCGCAAGGGCGCACGACCCTGGTCATCGCCCACCGGCTCGCCACCATCCAGCAGGCGGACCGGATCGTGGTGGTGGGCGAGAACGGCATCGTCGAGGAGGGTCCGCACGAGGCCCTGCTCAAGTCCGGCGGCGCCTATGGCCGCCTCTACGCCGCGCAGTTCGGGCCGGCGCGGCACGCGGTCCAGACCTGAGACGCGGTGCGGGCAGGGGCGTCGCCCCTCCCCTGCCCCGGAGCGCTGGCGCCTGAACCGCGCGGCGCGCGGAAGCAGGTCCTCGCCCCCCGCTCAGGCGCCCGGCCCGATCCGCGCCCCGGGGCTTTACGCCCGCCGGGCCCCGGCTCCGGGGGCGGGGCGCCGCAGCCCGGCCGCGAGCGGCAACGCACAGGCGCAGAGCGCCGCCATGCCCCAGAACGCCTCCGCCCCGTAGCGGCCGTAGAGCCACCCGGCGAGCCCGGTCAGGACGGTGTTGGCGAGCCCGAGCCCCAGGGTGGCGTAGAGGGTCTGGGCCGTAGCGCCGCCGCGCCCCGGCACGAGGTCGGCCAGCAGGCGCATGTTAGCGAGGTGGAGCAGCGCGAAGGTGAATCCGTGCAGGGCCTGGCCGAGGGCCAGCATCGGCACCGCCACCGTCGTCGCCATGATCGCCCAGCGTAAGATGCCGGCGGCGGCGGCCAGCATCGCCGCCCCGGCGGTGCCCAGGCGCGCCAGCAGCCATGATCCGCCAAGGACGAACACCACGACCTCCGAGAGCACCGCCAGGGACCAGAGCAGGCTGATGGTGCCGGCTTCGAGGCCCGCCGCGCGCCAGCGGATCACCGCGAAGGCCTCGTGCAGGGCGTGGCTGCCGATGACCAGGGCCGCCACGACGAGCACCCGCCGGAAGAGCGGCGCGGCGAGGAGGCCGCGCAGATCGGGGGCTGCCGATCCCTCCCCGTCCGGACGGGCGGGCGGCGGGGCCGCCGGAACCCGGCTCGCGGCCAGGGCGGTGAGAAGGAACAGCAGGCCGCTCGACACCAGGATGCTGCCGAGGCCCGCCCAGGCGACGGCCTGCCCCGAGAGCAGGGTGGCGAGGATGAACGCGGCCGATCCCGCGCCCCGGACCCAGCCGTAGCCGAAGGCCCGCCCCCGCTCGATCGCCGCGAGCTCGATCGCCGCGAGGGTGAGGGCATCCGCCAGGGGCGCGAGGGCGGCGAGGGAAGCGGCCTGCGCAAGGCCGATGAACAGGAGCGCGAAAAAGCCGTGCCCGAGGAGCGTGGCGAAGGCGAGGAACCCCGCCGCGGCGGCCCCGGCGGCCAGGACGGCGCGGGTCGCGTCGAGGCGGTCCGCGATCCGCCCCGCCAGGGGTCCGGCCACGAGCCGCATCAGGGTGCCGGCGGCGAGCACGATGCCGATCTCGGAGGGGTCGAGGCCGCGCTCGCCGAGGAAACTGGGCAGAAAGGGCGAGACCGTGCCGTAGGCGGCGTAGAGGCTGCCCTGCAGGAAGACGAAGGCCGGGAAGGACCCGAGGGCGGATCGTCCCGGCGCGGAGGGCACGTGCACGGTCGGGCTCCCGGCGCGGGGTGGGGCGGGGCCGCGTCTCACCCGTCCCTCCCGATCAGAGAGAACTTGTGCCGATCAGAGAGAGCCCGTGCCGATCGCGGGCGGCTCAGGGTCGGCGCGTGCCGCCCATTCAGAGTTGATGCGTTCCGCGTATGCGGAGGAGTTCCATGATCGCCAGGGCCATCGGCGCCCCGATGAGGAGCAGAGCAAAGATCAGGGCCATGCGTCACCTTCCGTAACGGTTGCGGCGGACCGGGGCCCGGGCGCCGTCCTTATCAATGCGGAACCGGCGCGATGGGTTCGCCGACCCGCGCCGCACTCAGCGCACCCAGACCTTCACGTCGTACTCCGCGGCCGTCCCGTCCGGGTTGATGAGGAGGATGCGGTAGGTGTCGAGCCCCTCGAAGTTCTCCTCGGCCTCGTGGGTCATCCGGAGGCCGGGCACCCGCTTGGCGCTGCAGGCGGCCAGCGGCGAGCCGGCCGCGTAGCGCGGGAAGGAATCGGTCTCCGCGAAGGTCACGGTGCCGTGGCGCGGCGGCTCCAGGATGCGGGCCACCACGGGCCCCTGCGACGCGCAGTCGGGGTAGAGGTAGGAGAAGAAGGCGATGGCGCGTGCCTCGCCTTTCGGCACCACCCGCGTCAGGGGGAAGGTCTGGATGGGAACGGGTGTGCCGGGCGCGGTCCCGGCCGGGGGCGGCACCGGCATCTCGACCGCGCGCGCCGCCGACCATCCGGGCAGCAGGAGGGCGGCGACGAGGGCGATCAGCGGCGTCGGGCGCATGCGAGGCTCCGGGCCGTACGACTCGGCCTGTCGCTCAGTCTAGGACGGAGCGGGCGATGGGCAAAGCCGGGGCGGCGGGCTCGCGCGCCCCGGGGGGACGCCTCAGGCGACCGGCCGCAATGCCCTACCCTGCGGCGCCTCGAAGCGCGCGAACCGCAACGCCAGGGTCGGCAGGACGAGGAGGTTGAGCACCGTCGAGGTGGCGAGGCCGCCGAGGATGACGATGGCCATCGGACCCTCGATCTCGCGGCCGGGCTCGCCGGCCCCGAGGGCGAGGGGCAGGAGGCCGAGCCCAGTGACGAGGGAGGTCATCAGGATCGGCACCATCCGGTCCGCGGCCCCGAGAACCGCCGTGTCCCGGTTCCAGGCCTGCCCTTCCTCCACCACGAGGTGCTCGTAATGCGCGATCATCATGATGGTGTTGCGCAAGCTAATCCCGAACAGGGTCACGAAGCCGACGATGGACCCCAGCGAGAGCACGGCGCCGGTGGCGAAGACCGCGAGCACGCCACCCACGAAGGCGAAGGGCAGGTTGACCAGCACCAGCATCAGGTTGCGCAGGCTGCCCGTCACGATGGCGAGCAGCAGCACGATGCCGAGGCCGGCGAGCCCCGAATAGACGAGGAGGTCGCGCCGGGCCCGCGCCTGCGCCTCGGCCGAGCCGGCGAAGCCCACATAGGTGCCGGGGGGCAGGGCGACCTCGCGGGCGATCTTGCGCCGGGCATCGGCCACGAAGCCGGCGACATCCCGGCCGGTCACGTTGGCGGTGACCGCCTGGACCCGCTGCGCGCCCTCGTGCTGGACCTGGTAGCGGCCGGAGGTCTCGTAGATGTCCGCAACTTGCGCGAGGCGCACCACCCGGCCGCCGGAGCCGCGCAAGGGCAGGTCGCTCAAGGCCGAGAGCCGGCCCCGCGTGGCGGAATCGAGGATGACGAGGACGTTGAAGACCGCGTTGCCCGAATAGGTCTGCCCGACGATGTCGCCCTGGTAGGCGGTGCGCACCACCTCCATCACCTCGACGGCGGACAGGCCCCAGTGGCGCAGGTCGTTGGGCCTGAGGCCCACGTTGACCTGGGGCAGGCCCGCCGGGGAGCTTTGTTGAATGTCGGCCGCGCCCCGGACCTCGGCGAGTTCGCGGGCGATGTCGCGGGCGGCCGTCTCGATCGCGGCGAGATCGGTGCCGAAGACGTTGATCACCACCGGCGCGGTGAAGCCCGAGACCGTCTCCTCGATCCGCTCGGTGAGGAAGGTCTTGAGCGAGAAGGCGGCTCCGGGAAAGCCCGCCATCACGGCCCGGATCCGGGCCTCCGCCGCCCCCTGCCCCGCCCCGTCGAGGCCGGGCTCCAGATCGATGTGGATCTCGCTGTAATGGGTGCCGGCGGTGTCCTGTCCGGCCTCGGCCCGGCCGATCTGCGCGGCGACCGCCCGGATCCCGGGGATCGCCTTCAGCTCGGCGGTGATGCGGGTGCCCAGCCGCATCGATTCCTGTAGCGCCGTGCCGGGAGCGGCCGCCATGTGCAGGATCAGGTGGCCCTCCTTGAGGTCGGGCAGGAAGGTCGAGCCGAAGAACGGCACCAATGCGGCCCCCAGGAGGGTGACGAGGAGGCCGCAGGCCATGACCAGGGCGGGATACCGGTCGATCCGGGTCAGGAGCCGGGCGTAGAGGCGGCGCGCGGCGCGCATCACCGGCGGGTCGCGGGTGTCGGCCGCGCGCCGGCCGGTGAGCAGCCACATCGCGAGCGCCGGGGTCACCGTGAGGGCGACGGCCAGGGAGGCCACCACCGCGAGGATGTAGGCCAGGCTCAGGGGGCCGAACAGCCGGCCGGCGATGCCCGACAGGGCGAGGACGGGCAGGAACACCAGGAGCACCGCGATGGTGGCGTAGGCCACCGCCGTGCGCACCTCCAGGATGGCGTCGATGACCACCCGCCCCTCGGGGCGCGGGCCGCCGAGGCGGCGGTTCTCGCGCAGGCGCCGGACCACGTTCTCGACGCCGATCACCGCGTCGTCCACCACCTCGCCGATGGCGATGGCGAGGCCGCCCAGCGTCATGGTGTTGAGGCTCTCGCCGAGCGCCTGGAGCGCCACCACGGCGGCGATGAGCGAGAGCGGGATCGCCAGCGCCGAGATCACGGCGGTGCGCCAGTCGTACAGGAAGACGAACAGCACCACGACCACCAGGATGCCGCCGAGCCCGAGGGCCTGGAGCACGTTGCCGTTGGCGATGGCGATGAAGTTGGCCGGGCGGAACAGGTCGGCGTGCAGGGTCACGCCCTCGCGGGCCAGGGCCGGGCGCAGGTCCTCCAGGGCCGCCTCGACCCGGGCGGTGACCGCGCGGGTGTTGGCGCCGTACTGGGCGCCGACCATGAGGAGCACCCCGGGCCGGCCGTCCACCAGGGCGGCGCCGATGGCCGGCTCGCCGGTGGCGACCACGGTGGCGACGTCCGCCAGGGTCACGCTGGCGCCGCCCTCGTTGATCAGTACCGTGCGCGAGACCGCCTCGGGGCTGAGCGACTGGCCGTCGGTCTGGAGGGCGATGCGCTGGTTGGGCGTGTCGACGAAGCCGGCCCCGCGCACGCCGGTGGCTTTCCGCGCGGCGGCGAGCACGTCGTTGACGCCGATGTTGAAGCGCACGAGGTCGCTGGGGCGGATCTGCACCTGCAGCGAGCGCACCGCGCCGCCATAGACCGAGACCTGGGCGATCCCCGGTACGGCGAGGAGGCGCAGGCGCACGGTCCAGTCCGCCAGGGTGCGCAGGTCCATGTCCGAGCGGCTCTCGGTCGTCAGGCCGACGAGCAGCACCGTACTGGTGGCGGAGGTGAGCGCCGTCATCGCCGGCGGCAGCACGCCCTGTGGCAGGCGGCCGGCCAGCGCCGTCAGCCGCTCCGTGACGAGCTGGCGCACCCGGTAGATATCGCTGCCGGCCCCGAAAGTTACGGTGATCACCGACAGGCCCTGGATCGAACTCGAGCGCAGGGAGACCACCCCCGGCAGGCCGTTGACCGCGACCTCCACGGGCTGCGTCACCAGCACCTCGACCTGCTCCGGGTTGAGGCCGGGGGCCTCGGTCTGGATCACGACGGCGGGCGGGGCGAATTCCGGGAAGACGTCGTACTGGGCGTCCGCCAGCACGACGAAGCCGTAGGCGGCGAGCGCGAGGCTCAGCGCCAGCACGATGCCGCGGAAGCGTACCGCGAAGGCGACCAGCGCCGCCTGGGGCCCGCGGGCGTCCGACGCCTCGGGTCCCCTCGCCTCAATCGTCATCGACGCCGCCCGAGACCTGGAGCTGGCTCTTCATCTCCTCGGAGAGGAGCGCCTGAGCCCCCGAGAGCACGATCTCGGTATCGCCGGGTAGGTCCTCCACCACGTAGGCGTCGGCCGACATCGGCGGATCGGCCTTGAGTCGGTGGCGGGCGAAGGCATCGGCTCCCACTGCCCGGTAGATCCAGGCCGCCCCCTGCCAGTGCACCACCGCCTCCTCGGGCACGCTCAGGCCCGTGACGCTGCGGTCGGCCGCCAGGAAGGCCAGCATGCTCATGCCGGGCAGGAAGCCGCTGTCGCCCGGCACGGTGTAGAAGAAGCTCAGGCCCTGGATGCGCGGATCCGTGCGGGTGGCGGGCGAGACGTAGGTCAGGGCGACCCGCGCGCTCTGGGGCGGCACCTCCGCGAAGGCCGCCGCCGGCGGGCCCTTCAGGCCCTCCCCCGGCGGCAGGGTGACCTGCACCAGGAAGTCGGTTCGCTCGATCAGCCGGGTGACGCTGGCCGAGCGCTCGACGATGGCCCGGCCGATCACCGGCCCCCATTCCTGCTGGGCGGTGGCCGAGAGGGTACGCACCTGCGATTCCGCCGCCGCCAAGGCCGCCTGGTCGGTCTGGGCCGTGCCCCCGGCGGTCTCGAGCTGCACGGTGGTGGCGTATTGACCGAGCGACCTCGCCCGCTGCAGGGCGCTGCGCGAGACCTCGGCGCGGGCCTGGGCGGTCTGGAGGGCGGCCCGGGCGCTGGCATAGGCGTTGGTCAGGTCGGTGACCCGGGCGAGATCGAGGACGCTGCCATAGGCCTGCAGCTCCTCCCGGTGGGCGGCGAGGGGCCGGGCCTCGGTGACGATGCCGATGCGGGCGCGCTCGGCGGCCGAGAGGCGCACCACGGTGCGGCCCTCTTCCACGGCGGTGCGCTGGGCCGGCAGGTGGGCGGGCTTCGCCGGCCCGGGGCGGGCCTGGAGCGCCGCGAGCCGCTCGCGCGCCTCGCCGAGGAGGGCAGCGCCCTGGGGCGAGACGGCGAGGCCGCCGAGGCCGGCCGCCAAGAGACCGGCCGCCACGAGGCCGGCGAGGAGGAGGGATCGCCACGTCACCGGATGTCTCGCCCTCCCCGATTGGTCCGTGGCCGTCTCGCCGCGTTCCGGGCCGGCATAACCTTATCCACCGGCATAGGGAATCGACGCGTCCGTCGATAGCGCGGGCGGATCGATAGCGGGGGATGGGTGCGGCCCTGGGGGGCGCCGGCGGCGGAGGCGGGCGGATTTCGATGGCGGCGTTGCGCCGGGCGGCCTGTCCCCGCGCGGCACGACGGGCTATCCCCGCCCGCATCGACCGGCCTCGGACCCGGCGAGCCCAGGGAGATCCGCCCCATGCGCGTCCCGGAGACGCCCGCCGGACGCGCGGCCGCGCCGGTGGCCACGGCCTACCCGCTCCTCGTGTTCACGATGCTGCTCTGGGGCGGCAACGTGGTGGCGAGCAAGTGGGCGGCGGGCGAGGTCTCGCCCCAGGTCCTCACCTGCCTGCGCTGGGCCTTCGCCTGCCTCGCTCTGGCGCTGCCGGCGCGGGCGGGCTTCGTGGCGGAGTGGGACCGCCTGAAGCGGCACTGGCGCTACGTGCTGTTGATGGGGACCTGCGGCTACACCCTCTACGCCAGCCTGTTCTACGCCGCCGGGCTGTTCACCAGCGGCATCAACATCGCCCTGTTCCAGGGGTCGATCCCGGTTCTCGTCATCCTGATCAACTACGTCGTCCTCCGGGTGGCGGTGACGGGCGCGCAGGTGCTGGGCGTCGCCGTGACGCTCGCGGGCGCCGTGGTGGCGGCGACCCACGGCAACTGGCGGGTGCTCGCCACCTTCGCCTTCAACCGGGGCGACGTGCTGATGCTGGCCGCCTGCCTGCTCTATGCCGGTTACACCGTGGCGCTCTCGCGCCGGCCCAAGGTCTCGGGCCTGAGCTTCTTCACCGCGGTGGCGCTCTCGGCCCTCGTGACATCCCTGCCGCCGCTCTACGCCGAATGGGCGCTGGGCCACACGATCTGGCCGACGCCGAAGGGCTGGGCCATCGTGCTGTTCGTGGCGCTGGGGCCTTCGCTCGTCGCGCAGCTCGCCTTCATGCGCGGCGTCGAGCTGATCGGCCCGAACCGGGCTGGTCTCTTCGTCAACCTCGTGCCGATCTTCGGGGCCGGGCTCGCCATCCTGCTGGTGGGCGAGCCCTTCCGTTGGCACGAGGGCCTGGCGCTGGCGCTGGTCATCGGCGGCATCGCCATCGCGG
>NZ_BPQL01000011.1 GCF_022179225.1 Methylobacterium goesingense | reverse complement strand
CCAGCGGCTCGACGAGGCCCTCGGCTGAGGCGAAGCCGCTGGCGAACACCCGGACCCTGGTGCCGCCGCCGCGCATCGCCCTCGCGCTGCCCGCCGACGCCACGGGCGAGCACGACACCAAGACGCTGGTCGATCTCACCGACAATCCCTGGTCCGGCGCGCGCGTGCGCCTGACGCTGGTGGTCAAGGACGAGGCCGGGCAGGAAGGGCGCACGCCGACCGCCGAGGTGACCCTGCCGGCTCGCATCTTCGCGCAGCCCCTCGCGCGCGCACTGGCCGAGGAACGCCGCCGCCTGATCACGGCGCCGGACGAGAGCCGTGGGCGCGTCCTGACCGCCCTCGACGCCCTGCTCATCGCGCCGGACCGGTTCACGCCTCAACCGAGCGTCTTCCTCGGTCTGAAAACGGCCTCGCGCCGCCTGCGGGCTGCCCGCAGCGACGATGCGCTGATGGAGGTGGCGGACCTCCTCTGGGAGATGGCGCTCAAGATCGAGGACGGTGATCTCTCCGATGCAGAGAAGAGCCTCCGGGCCGCCCAGGACAATCTCAAGCAGGCCATTGAGCGCAACGCGCCTGACGAGGAGATCAAGAAGCTCACGGAGGACCTGAAGCAGGCCCTCGACAAGTTCATGAAGGGCATGGCCGAGCGCCAGCGCAAGGACGGGAAGCCACAGGGCGAGAAGAGCCCTCCGAACCCGAACGCCAAGACGGTGACGCCGGACGACCTCAACAAGCTGATGAACGACATGGCCGAGGCCATGAAGCGGGGCGATACCGCGGAAGCACAGCGCCTGCTCGACCAGCTACGCGAGATCCTCGAAAACCTTCAGACAGCGGAGCCGGGCGGCAAGTCCGATCCGAACGGCCGCGAGATGAGCAAGCAGGCCGACGAACTCGACAAGCTCTCCCGCGAGCAGCAGGACCTGCGCGACGAGACCTTCAAGGACGGTCAGGACAAACGCGGCCAGCAGGGCCAGGGTCAGCGGGGCCAGCGCCCGCAGCATGGGCAGCAGGGTCAGCAACAGGACGGGCAGAAGGGCCAGCCCGGTCAGCAGGGCCAAGGTCAACAGGGCCAAGGTCAACAGGGTCAAGGTCAACAGGGTCAAGGCCAGCAAGGCCAGGGGCAGCAAGGCCAGAAGGGTGAGGGCCAGAAGGGCGCCGGTCAGCGCCAGCAGGCTCTGCGCGAGCGGCTTGAGGACCTTCAACGCCGCATGAAGGACCTCGGCATGCAGGGCGAGGAAGGCCTGTCGGATGCCGAGGAAGCCATGCGCGAGGCCGAGGGCGCCCTCGGCCAGGGCAAGGAGGGCGATGCCGTCGAGGCCCAGGGCCGGGCGCTCGACGGGCTCAAGCGTGGCGCCGAGGGCATGCAGAAGCAGATGCAGGAGATGGCCGAGGCGGACGGCGAGGGCAAGGGCGAGGGTGAAGGCGGCGAGCAGCCGAGCCAGCAGGGCCAGGCCGGCAATCGCGAGGACGACCCGCTCGGGCGCCCCACCAAGGGGCGCGACATGTCCAACGGCAATGCCCGCGTGCCGACCGCGGACGAATCGGCCGTTCAGCGCACCCGGCGTATCATGGAGGAACTGCGCCGCAAGCTCGGCGACCCGAGTCGCCCCCGCGAGGAGCTCGACTATTTCGAGCGCCTGCTGCGTCGGAACTGACGGGGGCATCGATGCGCCGCCCTGCCCTATGGGCTCCGCGCCGCGCGGGGTGCATAGGGAGAAGACCTGAAGACAAGATTCGCCAGCCGCGAGACGTTACGCCGTGATCTCCTCCAACTCCCTCGTGCTCCTCGCTTGCCTCGCGGTGGCGGTCGTGCTGCTCCTCGGCCTCGTCAATATGATGCGGGGTGGCAGCGCCAACGTCTCGCAGAAGCTGATGCGGCTGCGTGTCCTGCTCCAGTTCCTGGCGATCGTCCTGATCATGGGCGTGGTCTGGTGGCGCTCGGCCTGACGCGCCCGCCATGGGCGTCCGGGGTGCGCTCAAGGGTTTGACCGGCGATCGCCGCATCGCGGCGATGCTGGGCCTCGGCTTCAGCTCCGGCATCCCGTTCCTGCTCGTCTACGTCACGCACTCGGCGTGGCTTTCGGAGGCAAAGGTGCCGATCGGCATCCTCGGCCTCATGAGCGAGCTGACACTGGCCTACAAGTTCAAGTTCCTGTGGGCGCCGTTCCTCGACCGTTACGACGCCCCCGTGTTCGGCCGCTGGCTGGGGCGCCGACGGGGCTGGATCATCGTCTCGCAGATCGGCGTGATCCTGGCGCTCGCGGGAATCGCCTTTGGCAATCCGGCGCACTGGCTCGCCTGGACCATCGTGTTCTCCCTCGCACTGGGCTTCGCGGGCGCGACGCAGGACGTGGTCATCGATGGCTGGCGCATCACCGTGGCGCCGATGGAGCGGCAATCGCTGATTTCGTCCTGGGCCGAGATCGGCTGGCGCATGGGCAACCTCGTGGCCGGAGCCGGCGCACTCTACCTCGCCGACGCCTATGGCTGGCGGGCCGCCTATCTCTGCATGGCCGTCGCGATGGCGCCCGGCCTCGTCGCCGCGCTCCTCGCCCCCGAGCCGGACTCCGACCGGGGCAGGCCTCCCACGCATGTTGGCTTCGTCGAGACGATCGTGGCCCCGATCCGCGACCTCATCGGGCGACTCGGCCCCATGGCGGTGCCGGTCCTCCTGATGGTGGCGGGCTTTCGAATGCCCGGTTACGTCTCCAGCGCGATGGCGATGCCGCTCTTCAAGAGTCTGCACTATTCGAACACCGACATCGCGACGGTGACGAAACTCTTCGGCTTCGGCGTTGCCCTCGGGGGCACCTTCCTGGCCTCCTACATCGTGCCCCGGATCGGCATCATGGCAAGCCTCGTGGCCGGCACGGTGTTCGGGTCCGCCTCGCACCTCAGCTTGGCCTACCTCGCCCTGCACGGGGGCGACGGAGGCGGCGCCTTCTGGACCTTCGCCGCCACCGTCAGCATTGACAGCTTCGCCTACGCCTTCGCTTCGATCGTCCTCATCACCTACATGTCGTCCCTGACCGCGACGGAGCATGCGGCGAGCCAGTACGCCCTGCTCACCTCCCTGTGCGCCCTCCCCGGCAGCCTTCTGGCGGGCGCCTCCGGCTTCGTCATCGAGGCCACGGGGTTCGTCTGGTTCTTCGTGGCGACGTCGATCATCGGCCTGCCCGTCGCGCTGCTGTGCTGGTACGTCTGGCGCCGGCAGCAGGCGGGCGCGCAGCCTGCCGTTGCATCCGCGTCCTGACCGTCCGGACCCTAATCCCAGCGACGCGCGATAGTCTGGCACGTGGGCTCCATGTGTGGCGCGGCGGTGTCACTCGGCAGCTATCCACGTTCCTGAACCGCTATCGGTGCCGGAACGCCTGCCGTCGATGCGCGACGCCATGCTAGACAGGGTCGGTCCCACCGGAACCGTTTCCATGCATCCCCACTCGTTCCGCCTCGCCGCCGCCGGTTTCGCCCTCGCTGCGGCCGTGCCGGTCCAGGCCGCCGACTTTCGGTCCGAGCCGCCGCCGGCCGCCTATGTGAGCCCGGTCAAGCCGCTGAGCATCGTCTCTGAGGTTCGCATCGGTGGGGCCGTGCAGGACCCAGGGAGCGCGGAACACAACACCAACAACATCAACGGCGAAATCCTGTTCGCCAAGCCGCTCGTCAGCGTCGATCCGTTCTGGCAGGCCTTCGTGCCGCGCCCGACCGTCGGCGGCAGCTACAATTTCGGTGGCCGCACCAGCTACGCCTATATCGGCGCGACCTGGACCGTGGATCTGTTCCCCCAGACCCTGAACAACATCGTGTTCCTCGAAGGCTTCTTCGGCGCCGGCGCCCACAACGGCTATACGGGTCCCAAGCCCACGGCCCCGGCCGGCTTCAACACGCTGGGCTGCAACCCGCTGTTCCGCGAGGCCGCCGCCCTAGGCTTCCGTCTCACCGAGCACTGGAGCATCATGGCCACCGTCGAGCACATGTCGAATGCCGGCCTGTGCGCGAACAACCGCGGCCTGACCAATTTCGGTGGCAAGCTCGGCTACACGTTCTGAGCGACACGCCAGAGCTTCTTCCACGGGCGTCCGGGCCGGTCTCGCAACAGCGGGGCCGGCCCTTCGTGTTTCCGAGCGCCTTCCGCATGGCCGGAACTGCGCTAGGTTGGCGGGTATCAAGCTGCGGCCCCTTCGCCCGCCGCAGATCTGGCCCCCTCAAGATCGGACGTCATCGTGGTCACGCTCAACCGCATCTACACCCGCACCGGTGACAAGGGATCGACGGCGCTTGCCAGCGGCGAACGCCGCTCGAAGGCCGATCTGCGAATCGAGACCTACGGCACCGTCGACGAGACCAATGCGTGCATCGGCCTCGCCCGCCTGCACGCCGATCCCCGGCTCGACGCCATGCTGGGCGCCATCCAGAACGATCTGTTCGATCTCGGTGCGGATCTCGCGACCCCGGAGAGCGCGGAGCCGCCGAAATACGAACCCCTGCGCGTGGTCGCCACGCAGGTCCAGCGGATCGAGCGGGACATCGATGCCCTGAACGCGGACCTGTCGCCTCTCAAATCCTTCGTGCTTCCGGGCGGCTCGCCGGCCGCGGCCGCCCTTCACCTCGCGCGAACGACCTGCCGGCGGGCCGAGCGCCTCGCCGTGGCGCTGGCCGCCACCGAGGGTGAGGTCGTCTCGCCGGAAGCCCTGCAGTACCTCAATCGCCTATCCGACTTCCTGTTCGTGGCGAGCCGGACCGCAAATGCCAACGGGGCCGACGACGTACTCTGGGTGCCCGGCAAGAACCGCTGACGGCAGGCGCGAGCCCGGCCGTTCGCCGCGGCGATCGGACCGCCGCGTGACGCGTCGGCGGGCCCGCGTTGACAAGGCCGAAATGAGGCCGTTACGGTCCGCCGCCTCAATGACCAGGGTTCAGGATCTCCGGCTCGACCGGATCTCCGCTGCGCGCCGCGCCGGCCTGGTCGAAGAAAATTGTCCGCGCGGAGGATTGTGAACGCCATGAAGGTTCTGGTGCCCGTCAAGCGGGTCGTCGACTACAACGTCAAGATCCGGGTCAAGGCCGATGGTTCGGGCGTGGATCTCGCCAACGTGAAGATGTCGATGAATCCCTTCGACGAAATCGCCGTCGAGGAGGCGATCCGCCTGAAGGAGAAGGGCAAGGCCACCGAGATCGTGGCCGTCTCCATCGGCCCGCAGCAGGCGCAGGAAACCCTGCGCACCGCGCTCGCCATGGGTGCCGACCGTGCGATCCTGGTGAAGACCGACGGCCTCGTCGAGCCGCTGGCCGTGGCCAAGATCCTCAAGGCCATCGTCGAGAAGGAGGCCCCCGGCCTCGTCATCCTCGGCAAGCAGGCCATCGACGACGATTCGAACCAGACCGGCCAGATGCTGGCCGCGCTCCTCGACTGGCCGCAGGGCACCTTCGCCTTCAAGGTGGAGTTCGGCGAGGGTTCGATCGACGTCACCCGCGAGATCGACGGTGGCCTCCAGACCGTCACGCTGACGCTGCCCGCCATCGTGACGACGGATCTGCGTCTCAACGAGCCGCGCTACGCCTCCCTCCCCAACATCATGAAGGCTAAGAAGAAGCCTCTGGAGGAAATGACGCCGGACGCGCTGGGCGTTGATGTCACCCCACGCATCACGGTGATCAAGACCGTCGAACCCGCCGGCCGCAAGGCAGGCGTCAAGGTCGAGTCGGCCGCCGCTCTGGTCGAGAAGCTCAAGGTCGAGGCCGGCGTCATCTAGCGGCACCGCTCTCCCCGTCGGGGCCCGGCGCCGCGCGAGCGACGGGCCCGTTGCACCGGCTCCGGCCCTTTCGAGGATTCATACCCCACCATGGCCACCCTCCTCTTCATCGAACACGACAACGGCGCCGTGCGCGACGCCAGCCAGAAGGCGCTCAGCGCCGCCGTGCAGCTCGGCGGGCCGGTCCACGCCCTGGTCCTCGGCTCGGGCAGCCGCCCGGCGGCCGAAGCCGCCGCCAAGCTCGAAGGCATCGAGAAGGTGCTGCACCACGAGGATGCCGCCTACGATCACGCCCTGGCGGAACCCACCGCGGCTCTGATCACCGCCATCGCCCAAGCCTACGACGTCGTCGTGGCGGCGGCCTCCACCACGGGCAAGAACGTGCTGCCGCGCGTCGCGGCCCTCCTCGACGTGGCGCAGATTTCCGACATCATCGCGGTCGTCTCAGCCGACACATTCGAGCGGCCGATCTACGCCGGTAACGCAATCCAGACCGTCCAGGCCGGCGCGGGCAAAAAGGTCATCACCGTCCGTACGGCGGCCTTCAAGCCGGCGGCCGAGGGCGGGGCCGCGGCCCCCATCGAATCCGTGCAGGAGGCGGCCGCCGCCTCGGCCAAGTCGAGCTTCAAGGGCGAGGAGATCGCCAAGTCCGACCGTCCGGAACTCGCCGCCGCGCGCATCATCGTCTCCGGCGGCCGCTCGCTGGGCTCGGCCGACAAGTTTAAGGAACTCATCGAGCCCCTGGCCGACACCCTCGGGGCGGCCGTGGGCGCCTCGCGCGCGGCGGTGGACGCCGGCTACGCGCCGAACGACTGGCAGGTCGGTCAGACCGGCAAGGTCGTGGCGCCGGACCTTTACGTCGCCGTCGGCATCTCGGGCGCGATCCAGCACCTGGCCGGCATGAAGGACTCGAAGGTCATCGTCGCCATCAACAAGGACGAGGACGCGCCGATCTTCCAGGTGGCGGATTACGGCCTCGTCGGCGATCTCTTCCAGGTTGTCCCCGACTTCCAGGCCGAGCTCGCCAAGGCCAAGGGCTAAGTCCAAGGGCTAAGTCCAAGGCCTGAGTCGGTGAAGACGCGGGACAAACACGCGACCGGCGCTACAAGCGCGCCGGTCGCCGACCACGGCGGCCTCCTTGCATGGAATTGCTCTAGGACGCCGCTGGCGCGCGACGTTATAAGCAAGACGGGCGCCCTCGGCGGCCGGGCGGGGGGCCCGGTGGCCGATCAGGCGACGCCCCAAGGGTGCGAGTGCAGACGATGGGCATCGATATCAGGACGGTCGGCATCATCGGTGCCGGTCAAATGGGCAGCGGGATCGCGCATGTCTGCGCGATGGCGGGCCTAGACGTTCGCCTGAACGACCGTGACCCGGCCCGCATCCATAATGGTCTGGCCACTGTCGACGGCAATCTGGCCCGTCAGGTCGCCAAGGGCACCATCGTTGACGAGCAGCGCCGGGCGGCCGTCTCGCGCATCAAGGGAGCTGAGACCTTCGACGATCTCGCGCCCTGCGATCTCGTCATCGAGGCGGCCACCGAGGACGAATCGACCAAGCGCCAGATCTTCAGCACGCTTTGCGCGTCCCTCAGGCCCGACGCGCTGATCGCGACCAACACGTCGTCAATCTCGATCACGCGGCTCGCAGCCTCCACCGACCGGCCGGAGCGCTTCATCGGTATTCACTTCATGAATCCGGTGCCGGTGATGCAACTCGTGGAGCTGATCCGCGGCATCGCCACGGAAGACCCGACCTACGAGTCGGCCAAGGCCTTCATCGCCAAGCTCGGCAAGATTTCGACGATGTCGGAGGATTTTCCGGCCTTCATCGTCAACCGCATTCTGCTGCCGATGATCAACGAAGCAATCTATACGCTCTACGAAGGCGTCGGTTCGGTGGAATCGATCGACACGGCGATGCGGCTCGGTGCGAACCACCCGATGGGCCCACTACAACTCGCCGACTTCATCGGCCTCGATACCTGCCTGTCGGTGATGCAAGTGCTGTACGAGGGCCTTGCCGACTCGAAGTACCGGCCTTGTCCGCTCCTCGTAAAATACGTCGAAGCCGGCTGGCTCGGACGCAAGTCCAAGCGCGGCTTCTACGATTACCGGGGTGAGACCCCCGTGCCGACCCGCTGAGGCGGACCGGCACGGGCGATTCGGCTTACGGCTTGTTGCCGTTGGCGGCTGGCTGGGCCGGGCTCGGATAGGCCGGGTTCGCGGCCGGCACCGAGCCGGTGTTCGACGACGACGTGGCGTTCGAGCTGCCCTTGACCGAGCCCGTGACCTCCTGGCGGGAAGCGTCCTGGCTCTGGCTGGCATAATCCTTCGGGGAATTCGCGCCCTGCCAGGTCATCAGGCCCGTGATGGCGATCGCGAGCAGCACGAGGCTGGCCACGAGGACGTAGAGCACCGGCTTGCCGCGCTTGCCCTGCCGGGCGTCCTGACCGTGTAGATTCTCTGCCATTCGATCCTCGCTTGAACGGTCCTGAAGACCGATGTTTCGACCCGAGCACCGCCTCCCTTAGAGGGGACTCGTGATTCCTGCTCGGGTCTGAAACGCGAGGGTCGAGAGCGGAGTTCCCGCCTAGGCTGGGCGTTACCGGCCTGTCACCAGCATGATCTTGCCGAGATGGGCGCTGGATTCCATGAGTTCGTGCGCCTTGCGCGCCTCCTCCAACGGGAAGGTGGCGTGGATCACCGGCCGGATTGTCCCGGCCTCCAGCAGCGGCCAGACATCCCGGGCGAGACCGTCCGCGATGGCTTCCTTTTCGGCCTTGGGCCGAGCCCGCAGGGTGGCGCCGGTGAAGGTCAGGCGCTTCATCATGATCGGCATCATGCTGAAGGCATCCACCTTGTAACCCTGCATGAAGGCGATCTGGACGAGGCGTCCCTCGATCGCGAGCGCCGAGAGGTTCTTGGCGAGGTAGGGCGCCCCGACCATGTCGAGGATGACGTCGACGCCGTTGCCGTCGGTGAGCCGCTTCACCTCCTCGACGAAGTCGGCCTCGCGGTAGTTGATCGCGGCCTCGGCGCCGAGTTCGCGGCAGAATTCGCACTTCTCGGCCGAGCCGGCGGTGGCGAAGACGCGGGCGCCGTGGTGTTTTGCGATCTGGATCGCGGTCGAGCCGATGCCGCTCGATCCGCCGTGCACAAGGAAGGCCTCGCCGGCTTTCAACCGGCCGCGCTCGATCACGGTGCTGTAGACGGTGAAGTAGTTCTCGGGCAGTCCGCCGGCCTCCACCAACGAGAGTGAGGACGGCTTCGGCAGGCACTGTCCGATCTCCGCCACGGCGAACTCGGCATAGCCGCCACTGATCACCAGGGCGCAGACCTCGTCATCGAGGGAGACGCCGGAGACACCCTCGCCGAGGCCGACGATGCGGCCGGCGACCTCAAGGCCGGGGATCTCGGTCGCGCCCTTCGGCGGCGGATACTTCCCCTCGCGTTGCTGGATGTCGGGCCGGTTGATCCCGGCGGCCACGACCTCGATCAGGACCTGGCCCGGACCGGGCTGCGGCAACGGCACCGTCTCCAGGGCCAGCACATCCGGCCCGCCGGCAGCGGTGAAGCGGATCTGTCGCATGGTCTCGGGCAGGCTGGTCGTCATCGGGGTCTCCTCCTGGAAGCCCCGTCATGTGCCGTCCGGGCCGCCCTTGGCAAGATCGCGTCGACCAGCGGCGGTGCCTCAGCGGGTGCCGTACATCCGGTCGCCGGCATCGCCGAGGCCCGGCACGATGTAGCCGTGGTCGTTGAGATGGCTGTCGATGGCCGCCGTCCAGACCGGGACGTCGGGATGGGCGGCCTGCAGGCGGGCGATGCCCTCCGGCGCGGCGAGCAGGCAGACAAAGCGCAGATCCTGGGCGCCGCGCTGTTTCAACAGGTTGATCGCCGCCACCGCCGAATTCGCGGTCGCCAGCATCGGGTCGAGGACCAGTACCGTCCGGTCCACGAGGTCGGAGGGCGCCTTGAAGTAGTATTCCACCGCCTCCAGCGTCTCGGGATCGCGGTAGAGACCCACATGCGCCACCCGGGCCGAGGGCACCAGGGACAGCATTCCGTCGAGGAAGCCGACGCCCGCGCGCAGAATCGGCGCGAGGACGAGCTTTTTTCCGGCGATCTGCGGCGCCTCCATCGACTGGATCGGCGTCTCGATGGTGACGGACTCGAGCGGCAGGTCACGTGTGACCTCGTAGGCCAGCAGCATGCCGATCTCGTTCAGGATCTGGCGGAAGCCCTTGGTCGAGCGCTCGCGCTGGCGAAGCAGGGTCAGCTTGTGCTGTACGAGAGGGTGATCCACCACCCGGACGGTCGCGGCGGCTGCCTGCATAGCGAGATCTCCAAGGGGACTTGAGTGGCCGGGGGCTGATCCGGGGCACGGGGGAGACCGAGGCGAAACCGGAACCGGATTCCTAGAGCATCACGGCAAGGCGAGCGAGGGTGTCGGACGTGGAGGTCCCTATGAAAAAGGGGCTCCCGGCCTGCGCCAGAAGCCCCCTGATCGCTGAACGCGGGTCAGACCGAGCGGGTCGTATCCGCATTGCGACGCTTCTGCATGAAGGCGTCGAACTGCTCGCGGTCCTTGGCCCGCTTCAGCTCCTCGACGAATTCGGCGAAGGCGCGGCTTTCCTCCTGAAGGGCGCGGCGCTGAGCGTCGAGCCTGTCGAGTTCGCTGCGGCGATACTCGTCGAACGCGCGGTTGCCGGTGATGCCACCACCGTTGGCCGCCTCGAACGCCGCGGCGAAGCGCGAGCGCGTCGCGGAGGCGTTCCAGGACAGGCCGCGCCCGGCCAGACCGCGCAGCTCACCGAGGGCCGGATAGCCCGAGACCTTCCAGGCGACGTAAGCGGCCGCGAGCGGCCACCAGTAGATGAAGGCCACGACGATGGCGCCGATCTCGAAGGACCGGCGGGGGAAGGGGCCGCTGCGGCAGGCCTTCCCGGTGGCGTAGGGGGAGGAAGTGGAGAAGCTCACGGCTCACGGCTCCGATGTAAATGTGAACGACATTCACTTGCGAACGCGGGCCCGGCCTTTCAAGGGGCGCCGTGCGGTCCGCATCACGCGGGGACGCGGGAAGCTCCGGCACCATGGACGAGGGCGAGGACCCCGGCGCGCAGGAGTTCGTACTTGTCCGGCATCCCCGGCGCCTGCGGCAGATGCCCGGAGGCCGACAGGGTCGCCAAACCGTGCGACAAGGCCCAGACTTCCAGGGCGATGAAGCGAGGGGCGACACCTCCGAAGCCGTCCGGGAAGGTCGATTGCAGGGCGTCCACCAGGAGGTCGAAGGGGCTCGGGCGGGATGCGGCCTCCGCGTTCGGTTCGCCCGCCGCGAGGCCTCGCGTCTCAAAGATCGCCGCGTAGTAGCCAGGTTCCTCCTCCGCGAAGGCGAGGTAGGCCTCACCCATCCGCGTGAAGCGCTCCAGCGGTGTGCCCCGGGCGTTGAGCGCTCGGGCGAGACGCTCGGCCAAATCCGCGAAGCCGCGCCCCGCCACCTCCTCGAGGAGCGCCTCGCGCCCGCGAAAATGCCGATAGAGCGCGGCGGGCGTGACACCGACGAGGCGCGCGGCATCCACCAGCGTGAACCCGCCGATCCCCCGCTCGGCGATGAAGCGGCGCGCGGCCTCGATCAGCGCTTCCTTGAGATTGCCGTGATGGTAGCTGCGCCGGTCTCCCGGTCCTTCACGCCAGTGTCGCACACCATTCTCCTCGGGCCCGCCCGCATCACACATCCAGGCGCGCGGGGTCGGGGTTCCTGCCTGCATACTCCCCTAACACGGCGGCGCTCGATCTCGAGCCGCATCCTCGTCACCCCGCCCCGCCGTCGACCGCATCCTGGCGCCACGGATGCCCCTTGGTTGTCATCCGGCGGGCTGCGGATCTATTGTGGGCGGACGAGATTCCGTGATCAATGTATAACGTCTAAAAGCATTCAATCTTGGAAATTCAGCGCCGTGACCGCCGAATTCGGGCAAATGGACTTCGAAGGACTGATCGACTTAATCTACGAAGCGGCGGTTCTTCCAGAGCTTTGGCCTTCGGTCCTCGATCACCTCGCCGAGATCGCGGGCGCACAAGGGTCGGTCCTGATCACCTCGGACCTTCAGGCGCATCGCTGGATCAACTCCGCGAGCCTGGATCAGGTCATGTCGGATTTCGCGACCGGAGGCTGGGGACGTGCCAACCAGCGCACCGTTAAACTCCTGAGTGCCCGGCATGCCGGCTTCGTGCTCGAGGAGGACGTGTATACGCCCGAGGAGGTGGAAGAGGACGTGCTGATCCGCGACTTCCTGCGCCCACGCGGGCTCGGCTGGGGGGTCGCGACGGCTTTCCCGCTCTCGACGGGCGACACACTGATCTTCAGCATCGAGCGGCGTTTCGCGGACGGACCCGTGCCGCGCGCGGCCACGCACGCGCTCGACCTCGTCCGGCCCCATCTCGGGCGCGCCGCCCTTCTTTCGGCGCGACTGAAGCTGGAGCGCGCCTACGCGTCGGTCCAGACGCTGGAACTGCTCGGACTTCCCGCGGCAATCCTGGGAAGCGGAGGCCGCCTGCAGTACCGCAACGGGGCCTTCGCCGGCCTCGTCCCCCAGGTGGTCCGCGACCAGCGTGAACGGATCGCCCTGGTGCACCCAGGCGGCGACGCGCTGCTGGCGGACGCTCTTTTGGCGCAGGCCGGCGCATCCGCCCGCTCGATCGCGGTTCCGGCCGGCGACGCGCATCCCGCGATGGTCATGCATCTCCTGCCGATGCGCGGCTCGGCCCAGGACGTCTTCGGCGGGGGAACCCGCCTGATGGTCGCGACCCCGGTCATGCCCCGTCCCGTGCCCGGCACCGAACTGCTCTCGGGCCTGTTCGATCTCACGGCCGCCGAGGCGCGCATTGCCCGCGGCATCGCGGATGGCGCAACCCTGGCGCTTCTGGCTGCCCAACAAAAGGTCGGCGTCGAGACGATCCGCAGCCAAGTGAAGGCGGTCTTCGCCAAGACGGGCGTGACGCGGCAGGTCGACCTGGCGCGGCTGATCTCGGGCTTCAGCCTGATTCGATAGGACCGGCGCGCCGTGTCCTCAGGTGGCCTTGACCGCGGAATGACCGCGTGTGTGGTTCAGGGCGCGAAACAGGATGACGTTCGACAGGTCGGGTCGGGCATCGCCGGGGTCGATCGTCTGGAAATCGGCCGGGCCGTCGGAGGCGGGCTCCGCCGGATGCGTTCCGAGGAGACAGGCAAGCACCCGCTCGCTCGTACCCCGCTCGACGTGTCGCGCGATGCGCCGCCGCATCCAAGGCGCCACTATCATCGTCCCCTCCATGACTGTCCAATTCCGCACTGGCGGAGCGACATGAAAACTCAGGGCGGACGAAGCTTCATCCCCTGTTTGGGGGAAATATTTCTGTCTTGTTGCCACGCGCTAACCCGCCTGCCCGGGCGGTTACAGGCGAAAGATCGAACTGGCTCGTGCGAGGGCCGCCTCCTTGGCGTCGCGCGCCGCCTCGACCCGCGCGATTTCCGCTCGCAGCACGGCGACGCGCTCGGTCAGGTCTTCGACCGAAAGGGTGTCGAGTGGTTCACCGATCCGGTGCGCCGTGGCGCTTCGACGGCCGCCGTCATCCTCGTCCCGCATGCGTTTCTCCCTTCCAAATCAATTCCACGGCGTTCCCGTTCCGCTGAAGGCGAGGCCGAGATGCTGAGCCAAGGTCGCGCCGATATCCGAAAAGCTGTCCCGCGCACCGATCGGGCCGGGCGCGACCCCGGGTCCGAAGGCCAGGACCGGCACCTGCTCGCGGGTGTGCTCGGTCCCCATCCAGGTCGGGTCGTTGCCGTGGTCGGCGGTGATGATGCCGATATCGCCCGGGCCCAGGATTGCCCTTAGAGCGGGCACCTGATCGTCGAAAGCTTCCAGGGCGGCGGCATAGCCCGGAACGTCGCGCCGGTGCCCGTACTCCGTGTCGAAATCCACGAGGTTGAGGAACACGAGGCCGCCCTCGGGCAAGGTCGCGAAGGCCTTCAGGGCGGCTGCGAGACAAGCTGCGTTGCCCGCGGGCTTGATCTCGCGGCCGGTGGCCCGATGCGCGAAGATGTCGCCGATCTTGCCGACGCTGACCACGGCCCGGCCGGCGGCCTGGAGGTCGTCGAGCAGCGTGCGCCCCGGGGGCTCGACCGCGTAATCCTTGCGGTTCGCCGTGCGGCGGAACCCGCCCCCGGAATCGCCCGTGAAGGGCCGGGCGATCACGCGGGCGACGCGGTAGGGATCACAGAGGTCCCGCGCGATGCGGCAGGTGGCGTAGAGGCGCTCCAGGCCGAAGCTCTCCTCGTGCGCCGCGATCTGAAACACGCTGTCGGCCGAGGTGTAGCAGATCGGCCGGCCGGTCCGGACGTGCTCGGCCCCGAGGCGGTCGACGATGGCGGTTCCGGCGGCGTGGCAATCCCCCAGGATCCCGGGCAAGCCGGCCTGCGCGATCAGCGCTTCGGTGAGCGCCGCCGGGAAGGTCGGGACCGTGACGGGAAAGGTGCCCCACGGTTCGAGCACTGGCACGCCGGTGATCTCCCAGTGGCCGGAGGGCGTGTCTTTGCCGGCGGCCCGCTCGATGGCGTGGCCGAAGGCGCCCTCCGGCGCCGCCGGGACCGTAAGGCCGGCCGGGATTTGCCCGGTGGCGCCCTTGGCGGCGAGCCCGAGGCCGAGGCGCGCGAGATGCGGCAGCGCCAGGGGGCCTGCGCGCAGGCCCGGGCGGTCGCCCCGCCCCTCTGCGCAGGCTCGCGCGATGTGGCCGAGGGTGTCGGAGCCCGCGTCGCCGTAGCGATCGGCATCGGGCGCTCCGCCGATGCCGACGGAATCGAGGACGATCAGGAGGGCGCGCGCCATCGTCTCGCCCTTAGGCCGGAACCGCCGCGGCGGCGGGATCCGCGACGACGTCGCTGTGGAGGTCGAAGGCAGCGGCGAAGAGCGCTCGCGTGTAGGCCGTCTGCGGCGCGGCGAAGATCGCCTCCGCCGGACCTTCCTCCACCACGCGTCCGTTCTGCATCACCAGGACGTGGTTCGCCAGCGCGCGCACGACCTTCAGGTCGTGGCTGATGAAGAGGTAGGCGAGGCCGCGCTCGGCCTGGAGATCGCGTAGCAGCGTCACGATCTGCGCCTGGACCGAGCGGTCGAGGGCCGAGGTCGGCTCGTCCAGCACCACGAATTTCGGCTTGAGAACGATGGCGCGCGCGATGGCGATGCGCTGGCGCTGCCCACCCGAGAACTCGTGCGGGTAGCGGTTCATCGTCGCCGGATCCAACCCGACATCGCTCAGAGCCTGCGCGACGATCGCGGTGCGCTCGGCCCTGGATTTGACGACGCCCTGGACCACCAGGCCCTCGGCGACGATGTCGGCCACCGTCATGCGCGGTGAGAGCGAACCGTAAGGGTCCTGGAAAACCACCTGCATGTCGCGCCGGAACGGACGCATGGCGGCGGGCGGCAGTCCCGCGATGGAGCGGCCGAGGAACACGATCGGGCCTTCGCAGCCCGTCAGGCGCAGGAGGGCCAGACCCAGCGTGGTCTTGCCGGATCCAGATTCGCCGACGACCCCCACGGTCTCCCCCGCCCTCACGCGGAGCGAGACGCCGTCCACCGCCTTCACGTGGCTCGTGGTCCGCCGCAGGAGACCCTCGCGGATCGGAAACCAGACCTTGAGCGGACCGGCCTCCAGCAGATGTTCCGCATCCGCCGGGACCGGATTGGCGCGTCCCTTCGGCTCCGAAGCGAGCAGGCGCTGGGTGTATTCGTGCTGGGGCCGCGCGAAGATCTCCGCCACGGGACCGGCCTCGACGATCCGGCCGCAGAGCATGACGCAAACGCGGTTGGCGATGCGCTGGACGATGCCGAGGTCGTGCGTGATGAACAGCATCGCCATGCCGAGCCGCTTCTGCAAATCGGCGAGCAGGGTGAGGATCTGCGCCTGGACCGTCACGTCGAGGGCGGTGGTCGGCTCGTCGGCCACCAGGAGGTCCGGCTCGCAGGCAAGCGCCATGGCGATCATCACGCGCTGACGCTGGCCGCCGGATAACTCGTGCGGATAGGCGTTGAGGCGGCGCTCGGCGTCGCGCAGGCCGACGAGTTCGAGGAGTTCGAGGATGCGTGCCCGCGCCTTGCGGCCGGACAGACCACGATGCACCTCCAGCACCTCGCCGATCTGCCGCTGGATGGTGTGCAGCGGGTTCAGCGAGGTCATCGGCTCCTGGAACACCATGGTGATGTCGGCGCCGCGGATACCGCGCAGGCGGCGCTCAGGCAGGGCCAGAAGGTCCTGGCCCTTGAAAAGGATGCGGCCGCTCGGGTGGTGCGCGCTCCCGTCCAGCAGGCGCAGGATCGACAGCGCCGTCACCGATTTTCCGGAGCCGGACTCGCCGACCAGCGCCATCGTCTCGCCCGCCGCGATGGTGAAGCTGACGCGGTCGACCGCCAGCGTCGCGCGCTCCCGCGACTGAAAGGCGACCGACAGGTCCTGAACGTCGAGCAGCGTGTCGGTCATTGAGGCCTGTCTGCGAGGGATGCGCACGAAAACGAATGTCGGCAAGAGCAGCTATCAAGAGCGGTTATAGCGCGCGCCGTCCCGATCGGCGAACGCCGCGACGGCCGCCGTCGGACCTTTGGCGATTGATCGGCGCCGTCCACGCCCTAAAACCGCCTCGTGAACGCCCTCCCCCGCGGCTGCCCCGCCATCCTGATCCTCCTCGCCCTGCTGCTCGCGTCCGGCCCCGCGCGTGCGGCGGCCGAGGGCGCGACTGAAACCGTCGAGCAGGCTCTATGCCGCCTCATCGAGGGCTCGGCCCGCACGCGCGGGTTGCCGGTGCCGTTCCTGACCCGGCTGATCTGGCGAGAGAGCGCGTTCCGGGTCGGAGCCGTCAGCCCGGTCGGCGCGCAGGGTGTCGCGCAGTTCATGCCCGGCACCGCCCGCGAACGGGGACTCGCCGACCCCTTCGACCCCGAGCAGGCGATCCCGCACGCAGCCCATCTGCTCGCCGACCTCAACCGGCAGTTCGGCAATCTCGGTCTCGCTGCGGCGGCCTACAACGGCGGTCCCGGCCGGGTCTCGGCCTGGCTCGCGGGAACCGGCGGCCTGCCGACGGAGACCCGCAACTACGTGCTGGCGATCACCGGTTCGCCCGCCGAGGCCTGGCGCCCGGGTGCGACGATCGAGATGCCGGAGGGCGAGGCGCCGAAGGCATCGTCCACTAAGGAGGCCGTCGACACCAAGGCGTCAGAGGCGAAGGTCGAGTCCGAGACGAGTTGCCTCAAGGTGACGGCGGCCCTGCGCATTCCCGCCCGGGGCGACCGGTTTGCCCTCGGCGGAAACGAGGGGCCGGCGGCGCCCTGGGGCATCCAGCTGGCCGGAAACTTCTCCAAGGCTCTGGCTCTTCAGAGTTTCGCGCGGACACGGAAGCTCTACACAAGCGTGATCGGCGATGTTCGCCCGATGATCATCGGGACACGCCTGCGCAGCCGTGGCACGCGCGCCTTCTACCGCGTCCGAATCCCGGCCCAGAGCCGCGAAGCTGCCGATGGTCTGTGCAGCCGGATTCGCCAGATCGGGGGCGCCTGCCTCGTCCTTCGAACCTGATCGTGATCGGGCGGGCGCGAATGCGTCCCGATCGCGCCATCAATCCGCCGCGCGGGCCCCGTCACAGGGGGGCGTGCCCCAACAGAGAGATGCATGAACCGGTTTCTCGCCGTCCTCGCCAGCTTCGCCGGTCTCGCCCTCGTCGCGCTCGGCATCACGGCCTGCTCGCCGCTCGCCTTCTTCGACGCGATCGGACCCCGGGACGATGGCGGGCGCCTGAGCCTGAAGAACGCCGCCTTCGGTTCGGATCCGCGCCAGCGCCTCGACGTGTTCACCCCGGTGGCGGCCACGGGCAGCGCCCCCGTGCTGGTGTTCTTCTACGGCGGCTCCTGGAAGAACGGCGCGAAAGAAGACTATGCCTTCGTCGGCCAGGCGCTCGCCGCGCAGGGCTTCGTCACCGTACTGCCGGATTATCGGCTCTACCCCGAGGTGAAGTTCCCCGACTTCCTCGACGACGGGGCCCAGGCCATCGCCTGGGTGGAAGCGAACATCGCCGCCTATGGGGGTGATCCGCGACGGATCGTGCTCGCCGGGCACTCGGCGGGCGCCTACAACGCCGTGATGCTCGGGCTCGATCCGCGCTACCTGCGCCGCGCGGGGGTCGACCCCCGGGCCGTGCGCGCGGTGGCGGGACTCTCGGGCCCCTACGACTTCCTGCCCCTCGATGCCGGGACCGCGACCGAGGTGTTCGGTCAGGCCTCCGACAAGCCCGCGACACAGCCCATCACCTTCGCGGGCCCGCGCTCGCCCCCGGCCTTCCTCGCGTCGGGCGACGGCGACACCATCGTGCGGCCCTCCAACACCCGCAACCTCGCCGCCCGCCTGCGGGAAGCCCGCGTGCCCGTGCAGGAACGGATTTATCCGGGCCTCGACCATTCCGACACGCTGCTCGCGCTCTCGGTCACCTTCCGGTCGAAGGCGCCGGAACTCGCCGAGATGGCGGCTTTCCTGCGCCAGCAAGCGGGCGAGCGCCCGCAGCAAGCCCGGATGCTCGCAAACTGAGTTCGTCGACCCGACGGCGCCGAGTGGACGCGACACCCCCTACGCCTTGCGTAAGCGGTCGCGGACCTTGCGATGATCGGGGGCGTCCGAGAAGGCACGGTGCATTGCGCGCCACAGCGGTGTGCGCGCCATCGCCTCGTCCAGAGGCAGCGCGCGCTGCACCAGACCATCGGCGCGTCGACGCTCGGGGTTGGCGTTGAGCCAGCTGTTGCGGTTGGTGATGTCCCAGGTCAGCACGTTGAGCACGGCCGGCTCGTCCAGCACCACGTCGAGGAAACGCCGGGCGAGATCGCAGACCGCCCGATCCCGGGCCGCGAGGTCGGCGGAGTAATCCTTGTCGTTGATGTCGAACTCCGTGATCTCGATGGCGAGGCCCAGCGCCGCGACCTCGCGCAGGAAGCGCCGGAATTTCTCCTGATTCAGCGGGTGCTTGGCGTAGAGGTGGCCCTGCAGGCCGAGCCGGCGGATCGGCACTCCGCGCGCGCGCAGTCCCTCCAGGGTCTTGAGCACCATGACCCGGCGCCGGTCGATCCAGTCCGCGTCGAGTTCGAGATCGTTCTCGTTCCAGACACCGGCCGCGCGCGGATCGACCTCGTGCTGGATGCGGAAGGCCAGATCGACGAAGCGCGGGCCGAGGGCTGCGAGCCAGGGCGTCCGGAGCAGGCCGTCGGGCCGTCCGTCCTGCGGACCGCAGATCTCGTTGACCACGTCCCAGGCCTCGATCCGACCCCGGTAGCGGCCCGCCATCGCGCCGATCCAGCGGCGCAGGAAAGCCTCGCCCTGACCGGCCGCGAGGCGCTCGCCCACCCAGGCGGGCAGGCCTTCGTGCCAGACGAGGGTGTGTCCGCGCATGCGCTGACGGTTGCCTTCCGCGAAGGCCACGACCTCGTCCGCGTAGGCGAAGCCGAGGGCGTCCGGCGCAGGCCAGGCATAGGTCAGCTTCATCGCGTTCTCGGACACGAGGATGCCGGCCTCGCGGGCGAGCGCCTGCCCGTAGGCGGGCGCCTGTCGGAGGGTCACGCCGTTCACGGCCGACCCGTAGGCGACGCCCTTGCGCGCCGCCGCCGCATTCAACGAATCCGCCGACCAGGAGGGCGACCCGGGCCCCGCGGCCGCAGGTCCGGGCGCCAACGCTCCCAGCGCGCCCGCCAGAACGGCGCGGCGGGAGAACCCGACGCGGTTCACGCCTCGACCATCGACCGCTCGGGCGGAATCACCCGGGGGCGGCGGTCGGCGCCGATGGCGACGAAGGTGAACAGACCCTCCGTCACCTTCATGGTCTCCTCGCCCTCGCGCTCGCGGCGCCAGACCTCGACCTGGATCCGCATCGAGGTGCGCCCGACATGCACGATCCAAGCATAGATACTGACCTCGTCGCCGACGATCACCGGCCGGTGGAAGGTCATCGCCTCCACCGAGATGGTGGCGCAGCGCCCACGCGAGCGGCGGGCGGCGATGTTGCCGGCGGCCAGATCCATCTGGCCCATGAGCCAGCCGCCGAAAATGTCGCCTGCCGGGTTCGTGTCGGCCGGCATCGCGATGGTGCGCACAACCGGCGGTCCGCGGTCGTCGGGCTGGCGCGGTTCGGAAGCGTCGATGGTCATGGTGGGATGCGATCTCGCGTTGCGATGGTCCGGCCCACGCAAGCAGCGCGCCGCCCGTGTCCTCATGTCACATCCGGTGGGCGACGAACAGTTGATCGGACCGCGCCACGCCGCGCGGCACGCACGCCGATATCGGTCGTCGCTCGGACATTCAGGCACACCGCTTCAACGGCACGACCAATGGCCCGTTTCGGTCCGCCAGTGCGCTGCCGGCGCCGGGCGGCCCAGGAGGTAGCCCTGAAGATCGCTGCATCCATGCGCGAGCAGCGTATCGCGCTGCTCCTCGGTCTCGATGCCCTCGCCGGTCAGCGCCAGATCGTAGCCTTGGGCCAGTGCGACCACGGCCTTGATGACGGCGACCGAGCGCATCGTCCCGTCGATGTCCGCGACGAAGCTGCGATCGATCTTGATTCGCGTCAGAGGAAGCTCACGCACCAGCGACAAGGACGAGAACCCCGTTCCGAAATCGTCGAGCGCGATCCCGACACCGATCTCGCGAAGCTGCTGCAGTAAACCTCTGGCGACGTCCCGGTTGCCGAGGACCGCCGTTTCGGTGATCTCCAGTTCCAGGCGTTCGGGAGACAGGCCCGTCTCCGTCAACGCATCCCCGACGATGTCCGGCAGATTGGGGTCGCTCAACTGCGTTGCCGACAGGTTCACGGCGATCGTTCCGCCGTCCGCCCACGACACCGCCTCCTGGCAGGCCGCCCGCAAAACCCATCGGCCAAGATCCGCCATCAGGCCCAGTTCCTCCGCGATCGGGATGAAGTCTGAAGGCGGGACCTGGCGACCCGTCCGGTCCACCCAGCGAAGCAGCGCCTCGAAGCCGATCCGGCATCCGGTCGCGCCGTTCACGATGGGTTGATAGACGAGGGTGAAGTCCTTGGCTTCGACGGCACCGCGCAGATTTTCCTCGAGTATGCGGCGCGCCAGCATCGCCTCGCCTAGCGACGAAGCGTAGAAGCACGCACGGTTCCGCCCGCTTGCTTTCGCCGAGTAGAGTGCCAAATCCGCGTTGCGCAGCAGGATCGCAAGGCGAACGCCGTCGTTGGGCGCCGTTGCGACACCGACACTGGCTCCGATGTTCACGGTGTTGTCGCCGAACTGGAATGCCTCGTTGAGCACGGCGATGATGTCACCCGCCATCGCGGTGACGCAGTCCGGGCTGGGTGATCCGAGTTGCAGCAGTGCGAACTCGTCGCCGCCGATCCGACTGACGTGGTGGGTGGATCCCGCCAACGCCATCAGCCGCCGCGCCACCTCCCGCAGCACCTCATCGCCGACGTGGTGACCGAACGAATCATTCACCGGTTTGAAGCGATCGAGATCGATGTAATGCAGGGCGATGCGAGACCCGTAGATGACCTTGGGGAGTTCCCGCTCCAGCCGGGCCGTCAGCGCTGCGCGGTTCGGCAGATCCGTCAGCGTATCATGGAGTGCTTGGTATTCGAGACGTTTGGCGCTGGCGCGCTGCTCCGTCAGATCGCGTGTGACCTTTGCGAAACCAAGGAATACGCCGTCGTCGTAGATGGCGTCGAGCGCCACGCTGGCCCAGAATGCCGTCCCGTCCTTGCGATATCGCCAACCCTGCGTCGCATAGTGCCCTCGTTGCAGCGTCAATTCGAGGTTGCGCTGGGGAACGCCGCTGGCCCGGTCTTCGGGAGAGTAAAAGCACTCATAGTTCCGGCCGATTATCTCGTTCGCGATGTATCCCTTCGCGCGTTCGGCCCCTGTGTTCCAGTTCAAGACGATGCCATCTTTGTCCAAAAGATAGATCGCATAGTCATTCACGCCTTGAACCAAGAGGCGATACATGAGGTCGGGATGAATTTTCTGGCTGGACATGAGCGACCTCACGAGCGCCAGAACCTAACATTTGTTTCTTTCTGAAATATTGATCGCTCCTTCCGCCGAAGGTGATCTATTTATACTAGTACTGGCTCTGCTTGCGCTTTTGCCTTCCGAGACGCGCGGTGCGCGATCCATCAGGACCATGCCATACCACCCCGACGCCGGAGTACCGCTGCCCTGCCCTCAATCCGGCAGGGCGAATACGACGAGGGCATCGCCCGTGCCGAAACCAGATCCTTTGGTGAACGAAGCGCCGCCGGCCGCGACCGCCACATACTGTCGGCCGTCGAGGGAATAGGTGATCGGCGGGCCGCCGATGCCGGCCCCGCACTGGAAGCGCCACAGGACTGCGCCGCTCTCGGCATCGTGGGCATCGAGATGGCCGTCCTCCTCGCCGGAGAAGACCAGGCCGCCTGCCGTGGCCAGCGTCCCGCCGGAAAGCCGGCTCCCGCCCCGCACCGACCACTTGATCGCGCCGCCGCGGGCCAGATCCACCGCCGTCAGGGTGCTGAAGCTGGGCTCGCCCTTCGCCTCGGTCGTCTCGGTGTAGCGGATGGCCGGGCGCTCGGATGTCGCCGGCACGGTCTTCACCACGTAGGTCGTCGCTCCGTGGCGAACCTGGGCGAAGGCCGAGCCGCTCCGCGCGTCGTACGCCACCGGATGCCAGGAGATCGCACCGAGGGGGCCGGGACTCACAACGGTGCCGGACTCGGTCGGCGGCGCGTAGAGGTTCTTCTGCGTGATCAGGGGTTCGGACCGGGCCAGAAGTTCGCCCGTCGCCCGATCGTGCACGTAGATCCAGCCGGTCTTCGAGCCCTGCGCCACGGCCTTCACGGACCCCTTCGGCGTCGGCTGATCGAGAAGGAAGGGCGGGCTCGCCACGTCGTAGCCCCACTCGTCGTGGGGGACCTGCTGGTAGTACCAGCGCAATTGCCCGGTCCGGACGTCGAGGGCGACGAGGCTCATCGTGTAGAGGTTGTCGCCCGGCCGCGAGAGACCGAAATTCTGGGGCGCGGGATTGCCGGTGCCGACATAGATCAGCCCGAGATCCCGGTCGTAAGCCGGCGTCATCCAGAGCGAGCCGCCGCCGACCCGCCAGGCCTCGCGATGGGCGGGTGCGGCGGCCTTCTCGGCGGCGATGTCGCGGTGGAGCGCGACGCCATCCGGTGTGGTCGCGGAGAACGCGCCCTCCCAGCCATCCGCTTTGGTGACGTACCAGCGCCAGCGCTCGGCGCCCGTGGCCGCGTCGTAGGCGGCGAGCCAGCCGCGTCGGCCGTAACCGCCCTCGATGCCGACGACGGCGCCGCCGTCGAGGCCGCCCTTGGCGTCCTCCACGTGAAGGCCGTAACCCGCTCCCGCCACGCCCACGATGACGAGGCCGTCGGCGACGAGCGGCGGCATCTTGAATCCGAGCCGGCTCGAGCCCTGTACACCGTTGGCCCCGAGGGTGTCGGCCAGGGCCGAGGCGGTCTCCGACTCGCCCTCCTCCGGGCGCACGGCCTCATGGTCCCACAGCACCTTGCCCGTGGCGGCGTCGAGGGCGATCACCCGGCCGTCCATGGTCGCCTCGAAGACCTTTCCGTCCGAGACCGCGACGCCCCGATTCGAAGGCGGCCCGAAGATCTTCTCCGTCCGGGCCTTGTGCACGTAGGTCCAGAGAACCCGGCCGCTGCGTGCGTCGAGGGCCGCCACGTGGTTCTGGGTGGTCGAGACGTACAGGGTGGTACCGACCACCACCGGCTCCACCTGGAAGTAGCCGGTGATTCCGGTCTGGAAGATCCAGGCCGGGCGCAGGCCCTTCACGGTGGATCGGTCGATCTGCGTCAGGGGCGAGAAGTGCTGGTTGGTGTGGTCGCGCCCGAACATCGGCCAATCCTCCGCCCGGACTGGCCCCGAAGGGGCACCGGCGAGGAGGGCAGCAACGGCGGCGGCATGTCTGATGCGCATCGGTGTGTTTCCTCGCATGGCCGCGCAGTGATCGCGCGTACCGTCAACCCGCGGTGATTCAGACGGCGGACGATCGCTTTGCCGTGGCCAGTTGCAGGGGCGTGTCGGCGGCCCCCATCGACTGCGCCATCTCGGCGGCGGTGAGGCCGGCGCCGTCGCGAAGGTCGGGATCGGCTCCGTGCGCCAGCAGCAGGGCCACCATGTCGGTGCGGTTGAACATCGCCGCCGTCATCAGGGCCGTGCGCGTGCCGCTGCCCGTGCCATCCACCTGCGCCCCGTGGGTCAGGAGGAGCGCCGCCATGTCGAGGTCACCCTTGAAGGCCGCGCCGGCGAGCGGCGTCTGGCCACGCCCATTCGCGAGCTCCGGGTCGCCGCCATTCTCCAGGATCACGCGCGCGGTCTCGCCCTGCCCGTTATAGGCCGCGAGCATCAGCAGGCTGTCGCCCTTGTCGTTGCAGAGATTGGCCGGGAGACCCTGCGCGAACAGGTCGGCCAGTTCCGCCGCGTGGCCCATGCGGGCGAATTGAAAGACCCGGCCGGCGAAGGCCAGGGTTTCGGCGTCGAGTTCCGGCTTCTGCGGGGCGTCGGTGTCCATCGGGATGTCCGCTGCTGTTCTGGGTGCCCCAAGTCTCGGGCGCCGAGCCAGATCTATGGCTATCCGGCCGAGAGTCGAGGAATTGCTGCCGGCCTCAGCCTCAGAGGCCGTGGCGGTCGAGGACCACGCGGAGCGTATCGATCGCGATAGTGTAATCGGAATGCATACCCTGGTCGGGCGACAGGCTGGTGCCGTGCAGGGAGACGTAGGTGCCCTCCTTGAGCCCGACGAGGTCGAGGAAGAAGTCGTCCAGCATGTCCCGGTTCGTGAGCATCAGGCAGCGGACGCCCTGGGGCGCGAAGGCGAGGTTGCTCAGAGCCGCGCCCATGCTGCCGACGACGAGGCGCGCGGCCGCGAAGATCTGGACCTGCCGCGCGAAGCTCTCCGTCTCGGGATGCACCACGCGGTAGCCGCGCTCGCGCAGGAGGGCGATCACGGCGTCCTCGTTGGCGAGGCGGCGCCGGCCGGTCCGGTTGCGGCTGACATATATCCGTTCGGAGAGCGGCACCGGCGGTGGTCCGATCCGATCGCGCAGGTCGAAGGCCGCGTCGATCACCAGGGGCGACTTGACGAAGGGCTGCCGGGTGACCGGGGTCGGGTAGACCAGTTCCTCGAAGACGACTTCCCGGTGGTTGAGCCGGACGATCCTCTCCGGGCCGATGCCCAGGACGGCCAGGGATTGCCGGTAGATCGGCTCCATGGCGATCGAGGCCTGAACGGTGACATTGGCCCCGTCGAGGAGCCCGGCGCGCTGGGCGATGTGAAGCCGGGGCAGGCATTCGATGAGCCAGTGCCCGTAATTCTCACCCCACATCTGCCACAGGTGCACTGTGCGCCCGGCGATCCGGCGCGGGCCCGGCAGGGTGTGATGGACCTGCCCGGTTCCGTCCGCCTGCAGGGACAGGGCCCCCAGGAAGTCGGTTCGGTCGCGATTGATCAGGCTCTCGTCGACGATGGCGTCGCCGATCTGGACGATTCCGTACCCGAACACGACGGCGTCGCGGTAGCGATAGACCCGCGCCTCGGGCGGCGTGACCTCGAGCCCGGCATAGTGCGCCACCGTCTCGTCGATCCAGGAGGGCGCATCGACGATCTCGGCGAGCGGGCGCCGATAGGTCGGGGCCGCGATCGTCACGGCCGGTGGCGCGGGGATCTCGGCCGCCGGCCTGACGCGGATCGGCGTCGGCCCCGAAGCAGTTTTGACGAACAGCCGGTAGCCCGCGCGGCGCTGGTTCGGGTCGTCCTCGGCGGGCAGGAGCCCGGCCGTCGCGAATCGGCGTTCGAGGATGGGGTTCAGGGGCGTGGGACCGGCGCGGCGTTCCCCCGGAAAGGCCCTGGCACGCACGGCGTACACGCCACCTCGTGCGAGTGCGCCGTGCAGCACCGTGAGCGCCCAGGCCTGGGCGAGCGCGCCACGGCGACGCTGGTCGATGATGAGATTCGGGCCGTGGAACGCAGCGAGAGACCGCAGCCAGCGTCGGTCGCCGATGTCACCGCAGGCGACTGTGATCCCCGGTGGTGCCGCGTCCGCCAGAGCGGGATTTCCGGTCACGAGGCAGATCGCGGTGTGGACGAAATGGGCCTGGAAGTTCAGCAGGTCGGGGTCGATCCGATCGCACAGGATCAACATCGCGCCCGGTTGCGTGGCCAGCCCCAGCACCGGAGGCGTCGGGAGGAGGCGCGCTAAATCGCCCCGTGCCCGCCCGTCCGCCGGGGCGGACTGGAACCGCGACCAGATCTTGCCGCTCCGGGCCCTTTTCCAAGCGGAGGCCAGGAACCATACTTGCACCATGCCGACTCCGAAGAAGCCCCGCGACGCATCCGAGACGAATTCGCGCGCCAGACCATCCGGCGCCCGAGCCTCCGATGCCCAGGCCTCCAGTGCCAAAGTCCCAAACGCCAAGGCCTCAGGCGCAAGAACGTCGAACCCGAAGGCCTCGAAGCCGGAGTTGCAGCCACTCGACGAGCACCTGGCCGCCCTGCTCAGCCCTGCGCTGAACCGAAACCGCCTGCCGCCGCTGCCGGAGCCAGCCCCGCCGCGGCCGGCCGGGAAGCCGCCGGGCCGTGGCCGGAAGGCAGCGCCGACGGGAATGGCCGAGGCTCCGCAGGCGGCGTTCATGCACGCCGAGGCCGCCGATGTCGACCCGCGCCTAGCCCAGGCCCTCGGCATCACCCCGCCCGAGGATGGCCCGCTGCCGGAAGGGATAGCGCCGGCCGCGCTGGACGAAGATGACACTTCGCTCGCCAGCGACGGCGTCTCCGCCACGGTGGATGCGCTCTCACGCCTGCTCACCGAGGGCAATCCACTCTTCCGGGACGGCAAGACCTGGACGCCCCATCGCCCCGACCGGCCGAAGAAGTCCGAGGGCGGTCTCGCCTTCACCCTGAAATCCGAGTTCGAACCGGCCGGCGACCAGCCCCGCGCCATCGCCGAACTGGTGGACGGTGTGAGAAAGGCCGAGCGCGATCAGGTTCTGCTGGGTGTCACCGGCTCCGGCAAGACCTTCACCATGGCCAAGATCATCGCCGAGACGCAGCGTCCGGCCCTGATCCTGGCGCCGAACAAGACGCTGGCGGCGCAGCTCTACGGCGAGTTCAAAAGCTTCTTCCCCGAAAACGCTGTGGAGTACTTCGTCTCCTACTACGACTACTATCAGCCCGAGGCCTACGTCCCGCGCTCGGACACCTTCATCGAGAAGGAATCCTCGATCAACGAGCAGATCGACCGGATGCGCCACTCGGCGACCCGCGCCCTGCTGGAGCGCGACGACGTCATCATCGTCGCCTCCGTTTCCTGCATCTACGGTATCGGCTCCGTGGAGACCTACACGGCGATGTCGTTTACGGTCTCGCTGGAGGAAAAGATCGAGCAGCGCCAGCTCATCGCTGATCTCGTGGCCCTTCAGTACAAGCGCATTCAGTCGGATTTCGCCCGCGGGACCTTCCGGGTACGCGGAGACGTCATCGAGCTCTGGCCCGCCCACTTGGAGGATCGCGGCTGGCGCATCGGCCTGTTCGGCGACGAAATCGAGTCGATCACCGAGTTCGATCCGCTCACCGGCAAGAAGATCAACGACCTCAAGTTCGTGAAGGTCTACGCCAACTCACACTACGTCACACCGCGCCCGACGCTTCAGCAGGCGATCAAGGGTATCAAGACCGAGCTGAAGCTGCGGGTCGACGAGCTGACCAAGATGGGCCGCCTGATCGAGGCGCAGCGCATCGAGCAGCGCTGCACCTTCGACATCGAGATGATCGAGGCCACCGGCGCCTGCAACGGCATCGAGAATTATTCGCGGTATCTGACCGGTAGGAAACCCGGCGAGCCGCCGCCGACCCTATTCGAGTACCTGCCGGATAACGCCCTGGTCTTCACCGACGAGAGCCACGTCACGGTCCCGCAAATCGGCGGCATGTACAAGGGCGACTTCCGCCGCAAGGCGACGCTGGCCGAGTACGGTTTCCGCCTGCCCTCCTGCCTCGACAACCGTCCGCTGCGGTTCGAGGAATGGGATGCCATGCGCCCGCAATCGATCCACGTCTCGGCCACGCCGGCGAAGTGGGAGATGGAGCAGACCGGCGGCGTCTTCGCCGAGCAGGTCATCCGCCCCACCGGCCTCGTCGACCCGGTGATCGAGATCCGTCCCGCCCGCTCCCAGGTGGACGACCTGTTGGGCGAGGTGCGTGAGGTCGCACAGGCCGGCTACCGGACGCTCGTGACGACGCTGACGAAGCGGATGGCCGAAGACCTCACCGAGTACCTGCACGAGAACTCGGTGCGTGTGCGCTACATGCACTCCGACATCGATACCCTGGAGCGCATCGAGATCATTCGCGATCTCCGGCTCGGCGCCTTCGACGTGCTGATCGGCATTAACCTGCTCCGCGAGGGCCTCGATATTCCGGAATGCGCCCTGGTGGCGATCCTGGACGCCGACAAGGAGGGCTTCCTGCGCTCGGAGACCTCGCTGGTTCAGACCATCGGCCGCGCGGCCCGAAATGCGGACGCCCGCTGCATCCTCTACGCCGATCAGGTCACCGGCTCGATGGAGCGCGCGATGGCGGAGACCGAGCGCCGGCGCACCAAACAGCTCGCCTACAACGAGGAACACGGCATCACGCCCCAGAGCGTGAAGCGCGGCATCGCCGACATCCTCGACAGCGTCTACGAGCGCGACCACGTGCAGGTCGATACCGGACTCGCCAAGAACGCCGTCACCATCGGCCACAACCTCAAGGCGGTCATGGCCGACCTGGAGAAGCGGATGCGCACGGCGGCCGCCGACCTCGACTTCGAGGAGGCCGCGCGCCTGCGTGACGAGCTCAAGCGGCTCCAGGCCACCGAACTGCTGGTCTCGGACGACCCGATGGCCCGCCAGGGCGATGTGGAGCGGGAGGCCGGGCGCTTCGGCGCCAAGCGGAGCCGCATCTCCAAGCCGACGCTGGACAATATGGGCCCGGGCACCGACCGTGAACTACCCGTCGGCGCGCCGGTCTGGCAGGAGCGCCCGAAGGCGCGCTCGACGCAGGGGCTCGGCGGGCAGAAGCCGAAATACAAGGGTGGCGGCGGCAGAAAGCGGAGCTGAGCGCCGGGAAGGCGGAACCGCAACGTGGGACCAGGGCTTGGTTGGGCAACACGTGCCCGGCCGACCCAGGAGAGTGTCCCGTGACCACGCCTCGCCCGCTACGCCCGCCGTTCCGTCCCCGCGCCGGGGGCGCCGTCACATCCCTGTTCCTCGGTGCCCTGGCGATCTCCGCCGCATCCGGCGTCATCATCACGCCCCTCGTGACGCCCGCCGCAGCGCAGAGTGCCGCCAACCCGAACGATCAGCCGACCCCCGCCACGATCCCGGACCGGACCGGTGCGGCCGCAGACCGGCCGACCGGACAGGTCGCGCCGCCGAAGGCAATCTCGTCGAGCACCGCTATCGTGGCCTCCGACCCGAAGACGCGGACCCGTACGAACCCCCTCGACCACCTACCGGCCAGCGACCGGGCAGCGACCGGCGGAACGCGCCGCGACTGAGCGCGCCACCTCGGACCGGCGGATGTCGCGCCGGTCCGTGTCCAGGGCATACTCACAGGGGAGGAAGCGATCATGGGTCTTCTCGATCAGGTCATCGGCGGCGTGCTCGGTCAGGTGCTCGGAGGCGGTCGCGAACCCGAGCGCGGCGGCCAGGGTGGTGGGCAAGGCGGCGGCCTTGGTGGCGGCATTGGCGGGGCGATGTCGCCCATCGTCCAGGCGCTCCTGATGCTGCTGATGTCGAAGGGAGCCGGCGGCTTGGGCGACATCCTCGGCGGCGGGCGTCAGCAGGAGGGTCCCGCACCGCGCCGTCACGACGACGGCGACATGGGCGGGTTCGGCCAGGATCCGGGGGAGCGACCCGGCTCGGGATGGGACCGCGGCGAGGCCGATTCGGGTCCCCGGTCCCGCGAGGGCGATTTCAGCGACCTGTCCGGTATGCTGGACGGCCCAGGCGATCGAAACACGGGCGGCGAGCGCGATCCCGGCGCCGGTCCCTACGCCCGTCTGGACCAGGAGCCGAGCAGCGGCCTCGACGGCCTCATCGACCGGTTTCAGCGCGGCGGCCTCGGCGACGTGATGGAATCCTGGATCGGCCATGGCGAGAACCGTCCCGTCGAGCCCAACCGTCTCGCGGATGCCCTCGGACCGGAAACCGTTGGCGCCTTGGAGCAACGCACCGGCCTCAACCGAGACGATCTCTTGGCGCAGCTATCCCAGGCCCTGCCGCAGGTCATCAACGCCCTGACCCCGCAAGGCCGTCGCCCGACCGGGGAGGATCAACGCGGCTGGTGACTGCGCACGACGACCCGGTGATACGGTCTGTCGTTCAATACCCGGAAGCGGTCGAGGGCGGGACGGAGCATCGCGAAACCGCCGATCCCGTGTTGGGACAGCGGGATCTCCTGCACCCGTCGCTCGCGGAACAGGGGGGGCCGCTGGGTAGGTTGGTGACGATACTTCCTGGGGCAGTTCGGGCGATGCGGTACTCGACCTCCCTGCGTTCGGTACCGTCGTCGATCGGCGCTGTGTAACCCTAGGGCCGTTACCCCCAAGGATCGCAGCGGATGTCCGACAGGTCTCTCTCTCGCGCTGGCGAAGGTTGGTGTGCGTCGGGGCGAGCAGGCATCCAGCACGGAGGCGAGGTCCGCAAACCTGGCTTCGTCCCCTATGCCGAAGGGGCGTAGCACCGACGTTCATGATCGATGTGCGGATCGATCGTTCAAGCGCGGATCTTCGTCGCGCTCTGTTTCGGCGCGGCGCGCACCTGGCAGGTGGCGCAAAAGAAGGTCGAACGACCGGACTGCACGATCCGCTCGATCGTCCCCGTGCATCCCCGTGCCCCACAGGCATGACCCACCCGGTCATAGACCCGGAACGCGTGCTGGAAAGCGCCCGCGCCGCCATCCGTGTGGGCATAGTCCCGCAGAGTCGATCCGCCCGCCGCCACCGCCTCCCGCAGAACGTCGCCGATAACCCGCGTCAGGCGCTTGGCCTGCGGCGTCGGTCCTCCGTCCGCCCGCGCGAGGCTGCCGGCGGGCGCCTCGGGATGCAGACCGGCCCGGTGCAGGGCCTCGCAGACGTAGATGTTGCCGAGGCCCGCGATCAGGCGCTGGTCGAGGAGTGCCGCCTTCAGGGGGGTGATACGCCCCCGGAACAAGCGGGCGACCGCCTCCGGCGTCAAGGCCTCGCTCAAGGGCTCGATGCCCATGCCGGCGAAGTGCCGGCAGGCGCTCAGCGTCTCGGTGGGCACGAGATCCATGAAGCCGAAGCGGCGCACGTCGTTGTAGGTCACCGTCGAGCCGTTCGACATCGCCAGGACCACGTGATCGTGCTTGGCGTTGCCGAGCGCTCCGTCGAGATAGAAATCGCCCGGCGAGAGGTTGCGGCCGTCCGGCAGCGCCACGTCGAAGCGGCCGCTCATCCCGAGATGCATGATCAGGGATTCGCCGGAATCGAGGCCGGCCACGAGGTATTTCGCCCGGCGCGCCAGATCCCGCACCGTGCGGCCTTCGAGGCGCTCCGCGAAGCGGTCCGGGAAGGGGAAACGGAGGTTGGGCCTCCGCAAGAGGACGCGGGCGAAGCGTGCATCGACCAGGGCGGGCGCGAGGCCGAGGCGGACGGTTTCGACTTCGGGAAGTTCAGGCATGGCCGGACGGGGTGCGCGTGGACGATGGGGACCGGGCTGCGGCATCGCGAGGCGACACGATCCGCCGATCACGATCGATGGCAGATGGCGATCTTGGCCGCCTTTCGCTATGAGCGTCGGCGAGAGGATGGTCCATGACTTCGGTAGGCATGACTTCGGTAGGCACGACTTCGGGAAAACAGACTGCTGATCGATCCGCGGACGCGTCGAGCACGCATTTCGGATTCGAAAACGTGGCCCTCGACGAGAAGCAGGGACGCGTCGACGACGTGTTCCGGTCCGTGGCCAAGCGCTACGACCTCATGAACGATCTGATGTCGGGAGGCCTGCACCGCGCCTGGAAGTCGCACCTCATCTCGATGCTGCGCCCGCTGCGCAACCGGCCGTTCCGCCATCTCGATGTGGCCGGCGGCACCGCCGACATCGCCTTCCGCGCCCTGGAGGCCGGCGGTCCCGCGACCCACACCACGGTCCTCGACATCAACGAGGCGATGCTGCGGGTCGGCGCCGAGCGCGCGGGCGACCGCTTCCGCGGGCGCATCGACTTCGTGACCGCCAATGCCGAGGCGCTGCCGCTGCCAGCGGAGCAGTTCGACGCCTACACCATCGCTTTCGGTATCCGGAATGTGCCCCGGATCGATAAGGCGCTCGCCGAGGCGCACCGGGTGCTGAAGCCCGGCGGACGGTTCCTCTGCCTCGAATTCTCGAAGGTCGACCTGCCGGTCCTCGACCGGATCTACGACGCCTACTCGTTCCACGTGATCCCGCGGCTCGGCGCCCGGGTGGCCGGGGACGCGGATTCCTACCGCTACCTCGTGGAATCCATCCGCAAGTTTCCCTCGCCCGGCCGGTTCGCAGGGATGATCGAGGCGGCAGGGTTCCGCCACGTCAGCCACCGGCCGCTCACAGGCGGGATCGTGGCGATCCATTCGGGCTGGAAGGTCTCGTGACGGATCAGGCCGCCTGATGCTCGGCTCCGTCGTTCACCTGGTCCGGGGCGCGCATGTCGGCTTCGTGCTCGCCCGCGAGGGCGCGCTCGCGCTCGTCGATCCCGCCGAACTTCCCCCGCACCTGCGCCTGGTCCTGCGGATCGGACGGATGCTGGAGCGATCCGGCCTCGGCGTCGGCGCCGGTCCGCTGCAGCGTGCCCTGACTCGTCTCGGGCCCAGCTACGTCAAGTTCGGCCAGTTCCTCGCCACCCGGCCCGACATCGTCGGCATGCACGCGGCCCGGGATCTCGAGACCCTGCAGGACCGGGTGCCGCCCTTCCCACAGGAGACCGCGATCCGCGTCGTCGAGGCGGCCCTCGGCAAGCCGGTGGCGCATCTCTTCGTCTCGTTCAGCCCGCCTGTCGCGGCCGCCTCCATCGCGCAGGTCCACAAGGCCCACATCCTCGACGTCGACGGCACCGAGCGGGTCCTGGCGATCAAGATCATGCGCCCGGGCGTGCGCGAGCGCTTCCAGCGCGACCTCCAGGTCATGCGGTTCATGGCCCGCGTGGTGCACGCCCTGTCGCCCAAGGCCGAGCGGTTGCGTCCCCGCGAGGTGGTGGAGATCCTCGCCCGCTCGGTGATGATGGAGATGGACTTCCGGCTCGAAGCGGCCGCGATGTCCGAACTGGCGCAGAACACCAAGGACGACGCAGATTTCCGCGTGCCGAAGCCGGACTGGGAGCTGACCGCCCGCGACGTCCTGTCGAGCGAGTGGATCGAGGGCATCCGGCTCAACGACCACGCGGCCATTGCGGCGGCCGGGCACGATGCCAAGGCCCTCGGCCGGGCGGTGATCCAGTCCTTCCTGCGCCACGCCATCCGCGACGGCTTCTTCCACGCCGACATGCATCCCGGGAACCTGTTCGTCGACCCGACCGGCACCCTGGTGGCGGTGGATTTCGGCATCATGGGCCGGCTCGGGCACATGGAGCGGCGCTTCCTCGCCGAGATCCTGCTCGGCTTCATCCTGCGCGACTACAAGCGCGTGGCCCAGGTCCATTTCGAGGCCGGCTACGTGCCGGCGCACCATTCGGTGGAGGATTTCGCCCAGGCGATCCGGGCGATCGGCGAGCCGATCCACCAGCGCAAGGCCGACGAGATTTCGATGGCCAAGGTGCTCACCCTGCTGTTCGACATCACCGCGCTGTTCGACATGAGCACCCGCACCGAACTGGTGATGCTGCAGAAGACCATGGTGGTGGTCGAGGGGGTCGCCCGCTCCCTCGATCCCAAGCTTGACATGTGGACCGGGGCCGAGCCCGTGGTGCGTTCCTGGATCACCCGTAACCTCGGGCCCGTGGGACGCGTCGAGAGCCTGGGCCGCGCCGCCCTCACCATCACCGACGTGGTGTCGGACATCCCCGATCTCGCCCAGCGCCTGCGCCGCATCCTCGTGCGCCTCGACGAGGCCGGCTCCGGCGACGGCAATCGCCTCGACGCATTCGCCCGGTCCGAGCGCCGGCGCGCGATCTGGTCGACGGTGGCCCTCTGGGGCATCGCCATCGGTGCGCTGGTGATGGCGTTCCGGTAGCCTGCGTTGCAACGATCCGTCAGGCTCGCCTCCCGAAGGGTTCGACCATGAGCCGCCCGCTCCAGAACCGCCGCATCCTCCTCGTCATCGGCGGCGGCATCGCCGCCTACAAGGCGCTCGACCTGATCCGGCGCCTGCGCGAGCGCGGCGCGCAGGTGCGTCCGCTCCTGACCAAGGGTGCGCAGGAATTCGTGACGCCGCTGGCGGCGGCGGCGCTCGCGGGCGAGCGGGCCCATACCGACCTGTTCGACCGGGCCGAGGAGGCCGATATCGGGCACATCAAGCTGGCGCGGGACGCCGACGCCATCGTGGTCGCACCCGCCACCGCCAGCTTGATGGCCCGCATGGCCACGGGCGATTCGTCCGACCTCGCCGCCACGGTGCTGCTGGCCACCACCCTGCCGATCCTGATCGCACCGGCGATGAACGTGCGGATGTGGCAGCACCCCGCGACGCAGCGCAACCTCGCGACCCTGCGCGGCGACGGCGTCCGGGTCGTCGGCCCCAACGAAGGCGCCATGGCTGAGGCGGAGTTCGGACCCGGCCGTCTCGCCGAGCCCACCGAGATCGCCGACGCGGTCGAAGCCCTGCTGGCCGAGGCCCGGCCGGCCTCCGGCTTCGGCTTCCTCGCGGGGCACGGCGCGACAGCCGGGGCGGCCTCCGGTCCGGAGTCCGGCCCCCTGGCGGGCCGGCGGGTCCTCGTCACCTCCGGCCCGACCCACGAGCCGATCGACCCGGTGCGCTACCTCGCCAATCGCTCCTCCGGGCGCCAGGGCCATGCCATCGCGGCCGCCGCCGCCGCAGCCGGCGCGACGGTCACCCTGGTCTCCGGCCCGGTGGCGATCCCCGATCCACCAGGGGTACGGGTCGTGGCGGTCGAGACCGCCCGCGAGATGCTGGAGGCGGTCGAGGCCGCGCTCCCGGCCGACCTCGCGATCTTCGCCGCAGCGGTGGGCGACTGGCGCCCGGCCGAGACCCGCGAATCGAAGATCAAGAAGGACGGCGCCGCGCCCGCGCCCCTGACCTTGGTGGAGAACCCCGACATCCTCGCCACCATCGCGGGGCGGTCCGCCGGGCGCCCCCGCCTCGTGATCGGCTTCGCGGCCGAGACCGACACGGTCCTGGACAATGCCCGCGCCAAGATCGCCCGCAAGGGCTGCGACCTCATCGTGGCCAACGACGTGTCGCCCGCCGGCGGGGTGATGGGCGGCAGCGCCAACACCGTTCACCTCGTCGGCCGCGACGGCAGCGTCGAGACCTGGCCCACCCTCGACAAGGACGAGGTCGGACGCCGCCTGATCCGGCACTTCGCCGACCTGCTCGGCAGCTGATCCACAGCCTCACGGAAAGCCGGCGGAGCCGATCGTGGACTCGCGCGTTAAGGCTTGACTAACGCCTCCCGCCGCATCATTTCGGCGTCGTTCGCACGTGCAGCACATTCGCTCGCCCGTGCGGCTCCACAGGAACTCCCGACCCTAATGCCCAGCGACAGTAGTCGATGGACCGCGCCGCCGATGGCCCTCCGCGAGACCCGCGCCTGATCGCTTGATCCGGCTCGCCCGCGACCGGCCCCCGATGGCCCGGTCGAACGAGGTGAGCCGATGACCTTCTCGAATGCCCTTCCACGCCTGCGCGGTGCCGTGGCGCCCGTTCGGACACTGAGCTTCCGCCGCGCGGACGGCTCCAAGCTGGTGCGCGTCAAGGCACGCCGCCCGAAGGCCCGCAAGGCGGCTTCGGGCGACGCCAATGTCGCCCTGATCATGGCCGTGATGATGACCCTGGTCTTCGGGCCGGTGATCGGCGTCCACTTGATCGCCGCCTACGCCCCGACCGCCGCGGCCTCCGACGTCGCCGTTCGTAGTACCGGAACGCCGCTGCCGCCGGGGTGACCGGCCGGGCCGCGCTCCGATCGCGGCCGCGCGGTCAGGTCCGCGCCGCTTCCAGTTCCGTCGCGAGGGCGGCCTCGGCGGCCATGATCGTGCGGACAGCGGGTCGCGCATTGATGCGTGCGAGGTAGGCCATGATCGCGGGCTCCTCGGGCACGAGCTTGAAGCTCGTGGTCCAGCTCAAGGCGGCACCCCAAAGCACATCGGCCGCCGAGTGCCGCTCGCCGAGGAGGTAGGGCCCCGGCGTCAGCGCATCAACCACGGTGTTCAGCACCGCGTCGAAGGTTCCGTAGGGTGACATTGCCTGGGGGCCGGGCTCACGCTGCAACGCCCGATCGACCACGGCGGGCTCGAAGCTCGATCCGTAGAACACCATCCAGCGCAGGTACGGCCCGCGCAGCGGATCGCCGATCGGCGGGGCGAGGCCGCGTTCCGGAAACAGGTCGGCGAGGTAGAGGTAGATCGCCGCCTGCTCGGTGATCAGCGCATCGCCGTGGCGCAGCGCCGGAACCTTGCCCAATGGATTGACCCCGAGATAGGCGGGTTCGCGTCCCTGTCCCGAGCGCAGGTCGAGGACCTCGAGGTGGTGCGGCGCACCGAGTTCTTCGAGCAGGATTCGTACGCCGGACGAACGGGTCTGGGGCGAATGGTAAAGGATCAGGTCGGCGTCCAAGGTCGGTTCTCCGCGAATCAGGTCCGCGCAGGGTTTCCGCCCGGACCCTCCCCGTCAATCACGCCGAGCGGCCACGGCTTCCGCCAGGAGGCAGAGGATCTCGAAGGCGAGCGTCGCGCCGACCAGAGCCGTCACGCCGGAGGGATCGAGAGGCGGGGCGACTTCGACGACATCCGCGCCGACGAGATCGATCCCGCGCAGGGCGCGGAGGATCTGTAGCGCCTCGCGGGACGTGAAGCCGCCCATCTCCGGCGTCCCGGTGCCGGGCGCGTAGGCGGGATCGAGGGCGTCGACGTCGAAACTCAGGTAGGTCGGCCCGTCGCCGACGACGGTGCGCGCCTCGGCGAGGACCGACGGCAGGCCGCGGTCGATCACCGCCTCCATCGGCACGATCCGTATGCCCTGCCCCAGCGCCCAATCCAGTTCGTCCACCGAATCGGTACTTCCGCGCAGGCCGATCTGCACCATGCGGCGTGGATCGAGGACGCCGTCCTCGATGGCGCGGCGGAAGGGAGTGCCATGGGTCAGGCGCGTGCCGTCGTACTGCCCGTCGTCGGTGTCGCTGTGGGCATCGATGTGGATCAAACCGAGGGGCCGCGTCCGCCCGAGGGCGCGCAGCACCGGATAGGTGACGAAATGGTCGCCCCCGACCGAGAGCGGCACGATGCCGGCCTGGGCCAGTGGCCGGTAGAACGCCTCGATCGCCCGGGCGGTGGCCGCGACGTCGACGGGATTGACCGGCACGTCGCCGAGATCGGCGCAGGCGGCCAGATCGTACGGGGCGATGCCGGTGGCGGCATTGCGGGCCCGGGTGCCGGTGGAGGCCTCGCGCACACCGCGCGGACCCAGGCGAGCGCCGGGCCGGTTGGTGGTGGCGCCGTCGAACGGGATGCCGACGAGGCCGATATCGATTCGCCCGGGCGCCTCTCTGGGTTCCATGACCGGCAGGCGCATGAAGCTGGCCAGACCCGAGAACCGAGGCGTCTCCATCCCCGAGAGAGGGCGATAGCGCGCGATCCGTTCCTGATCCGCCTCGCTCGGCATACGGTGTCCTCGTGTCTCGGGGTGTCGGCCTTTCGACCGGCGGGCTCACCGCCGGTCGGGCGACAACAGGATGACGTTCCGTTGACGGATCGGCAACGCGTGTCTATAGAGCGCACATCGCCGACGGGCGCGCTCACCGCGATCGTCGGCTTCGCCATTGCCCGAACAACCTGCACGCGATCCACCGACACTCAAGCCCGCGGGCTCGTCGCGATCGCCTCAAACGTGACGAGGATGCCCCATGGCCAACACCGTGTCGGCCAAGAAAATGACCCGCAAGATTGCGAAGCGCACCGCGGTCAACCGCTCGCGTCGCAGCCGCATGCGCACCTTCGTCCGCAAGGTCGAGGAAGCCATCGCCACCGGTGATCAGTCCAACGCACTGACCGCCCTCCGCGCCGCCGAGCCCGAGATCATGCGGGCCGCTCAGCACGGCATCGTGCACAAGAACAACGCCTCCCGGAAGGTCTCGCGCCTCGCCGCGCGGGTGAAGGCGCTCGCCGCCTGATCCGACCCTCCGAGATGTTCTGAAGAAGCCCGGCAGCGATGCCGGGCTTTTTTGTTTTTTGACCTGTCCACTTCCGTTGCCGCGAGGCGCTGCGCCCGGTGGTCCTCGGCGCTATGCCGTATGGGGCCGCAAGAGGCGAACGTTCGCACACCTCCACTGGACGCCGCTTCGCGGCCTCTCGGCCTTGCCGGGGCGATTCGCTTTTCGAGATCAATCGTTAACGCTACCGGCAATCTGTTCGGTTGTCGCGCGTCCGGCGCGCCTGTAGCTTAACGATATCTGACGATGAACCGACAAATCCAAGACGTCGTCGAGTCGCGCTCGAATCGTGCACAGGTGACGGCCCACGCTCGACTCGGCCCGCGAAACCCACGCAAAAATTGTCGCTTTTTGTGCTGTCCCCGTTAGTCCCGTTGTTAGGAGAACCGTAGCTTATTGTTGATAGGCTCGTTTCATCGACAAAAGCCCTTCCAGAGCCATTGACTCTGGTTCGGCAATCTGAGTCTCGCGGGTTTTTCGCGAGGCGCGACTTCAGTCAAGTGTGCGTACGTTCCGGTGGCGGCCCTCCGCTCTCGGTACGAGGAGAGCGATGATGCATGTCGACGGTAGCGTGTCCGGCAACGCCGAGACGGGCATGAGCGGCGTGAGTGGCCCCGATACGGTGGCTGCCTGGGCTCGGGTGAAGCGTCGCCTGCGGGCGGAACTGGGTGAGGATGTGTTCGCGAGCTGGTTCGCCCGGCTCGAATTGGTCGAGGTCGTGGACGGGACGGCGCGTCTCACGGTTCCGACCCGATTCCTGAAGAGCTGGATCGAGTCGCACTACCTCGACCGCGTGCTCACGACCTTCCGTAGCGAGGTCGAGTCCGTGTCCCGCCTCGACGTGTCGGTGCGGGGTCCCTCCGCCGCAGGCACGGCCCGTCCGGCGTCCGGCCCCGCCAAGACCGGCAGCAGCGCGGCGAGCCCGCTGGCCCGGCTCCAGGCCGTCGGCAACGTGATGTCGTCCCAGACCGAATCGCATGTCGCGTCTCAGGGCGAGATCAGCACCGGCTTGCGCTCCGAGGCGAGCGGCGACCTCAACGGTGCCCCCCTCGACAACCGCCTGACCTTCGCGAGCTTCGTCGTGGGTCGCTCCAACGCCCTGGCGCATGCCGCGGCCGAGCGTGTCGCCCGTCACGACGGCGAGGGCGCGCTCTACAACCCGCTCTATTTCCATGCCGGTGTCGGCCTCGGAAAGACCCACCTCCTCCACGGTATCGGGCACGCGGCCCGCGAAGCCGGGCGCCGGGTGATCTACCTGACCGCCGACCGCTTCATGTACGGCTTCGTCAATGCCCTGAAGACCCAGAATGCCCTGGCCTTCAAGGAACGTCTCCGGGCCATCGACCTGCTCATCCTCGACGACGTGCAGTTCATTCAGGGCAAGTCGATCCAGGCCGAGTTCGGCCATACGATCAACGCCCTGATCGATGCCGGCCGCCAGGTCGTCGTCGCCTCGGACCGTCCGCCCACCGAGCTCGAAGCCCTGGAGGAGCGTGTACGCTCGCGCCTTGCCGGCGGCCTCGTGGTCGAGATCGGCAGCCTCGACGAGCAGTTGCGTGCCTCCATCCTGTCGGCGCGTCTGGCCGCCGTGCAGGTCTCGCACCCGAACTTCGAGGTCTCCCCCACCGTGGCCACCTACGTTGCCCGGGCGATCACCGCCAACGGGCGCGACCTCGAAGGCGCCGTGAACAGGCTGCTGGCGCACGCCACCCTCACGGGGACCGCGGTGACGATGGAGACCGCCGAGACCGCGATCCGCGACCTCGTGAAGAACCGCGAGCCCAAGCGCATCAAGATCGAGGACATCCAGAAGCTTGTGGCCTCGCGCTACAACGTCTCGCGGTCCGACATCCTGTCCGAGCGGCGCACCGCCGCCGTGGTCAAGCCGCGTCAGATCGCGATGTACCTGTCCAAGGTGCTCACCCTGCGCTCCCTGCCCGAGATCGGGCGCCGCTTCGGCGGGCGCGATCACACCACGGTGCTGCACGCGGTGCGCAAGATCGACAAGCTGATCGGCGAGGACAACGTCCTCAACGACGAGGTCGAACTCCTGAAGCGCATGCTCCAGGATTGAGGCCCGCGGGGGCGTCGCGGCGGCCCGCGACGCCCCGAATCATCCGCGGGATAGCCGGCCTCTCGCACTTGCGTTCGCCCGGTGGCTTCGCCAAGTTCAGCGGCCACGGTGCCAGGGCGCACGCGAGGGGTTGAGCGCGGATGCCGCGCTCGTTCCGGCAGCGCCGACGAGAGACCACGAGTTCAGACCATGAGAGTGACTGTCGAGCGTGCGGCCCTCCTTCGGTCGCTCGGCCACGTGCACCGGGTGGTGGAGCGCCGCAACACGATTCCGATCCTGTCCAACGTGCTGCTGCGCGGGGGCGCCAATGGCCTGGAGCTACGCGCCACCGACCTCGACATCGAGGTGACCGAGACGATCCCCGCCGATGTCGTGGACGCAGGCGCCACCACGGTGCCCGCGCACGTGATCTACGACATCGTGCGCAAGCTGTCGGACGGCGCGCAGGTCTCCCTGGAGACTAGCGGCGAGACCGGCCAGATGACGATCCGATCCGGGCGCTCGCGCTTCTCCCTGGGCGCGCTGCCCGAGGGTGACTTCCCCGACCTCGCGGCCGGCGAGCTGCCGACCCGCTTCGTCATCGCGGCCTCCGACCTCAAGCGCCTGATCGAGAAGACGCAGTTCGCGATCTCGACGGAGGAGACGCGCTACTACCTCAACGGGATCTACCTGCACACGATCGAGTCCGAGGGCGCCCTGCGCATGCGGGCCGTGGCGACGGACGGACACCGCCTCGCCCGGGTCGAGATCGACGCCCCCGAAGGCAGCCGCGAGATGCCGGGCATCATCGTGCCTCGCAAGGCTGTGGCCGAGATCATCAAGCTCGTGGACGACGGGGGCGAGAGCGTCGAGATCGACCTGTCGCCGGCCAAGATCCGCTTCAAGTTCGCCAGCGGCGTGGTGCTGATCTCGAAGCTGATCGACGGCACCTTCCCCGACTACCAGCGCGTGATCCCATCGGGCAACGACAAGCGCCTCACCGTCGAGCGCGATGTCTTCGCCAAGGCCGTGGACCGCGTCTCGACCATCTCGTCGGAGCGCGGGCGCGCGGTGAAGCTCGCCGTCCAGGAGGGCCGCCTCGCGCTCTCGGTGAACAACCCGGATTCCGGCAGCGCCACCGAGGAGCTCGACGTCGACTACGACGCGCCGGCCCTCGATATCGGCTTCAACGCCCGCTACCTTCTCGACATCACGAGCCAGCTCGAGGGCGACACCGCCTTGTTCAAGCTCGCCGATCCCGGTTCTCCGACGCTGATCCAGGACCGCGAGGGCGCGCCCGCGCTCTACGTGCTCATGCCCATGCGGGTGTAACCGTCACGCGCGGGCGTCGCGGAGCGAGACAGGCCCGGGCCGATCGGCTAAGGGCAGCCGGGTGCGCCTCACCCGTCTGATCTGCCGCGATTTCCGGAACCACGCCGACCTCGACCTCGCGGTCGACCGCCGCTTCGTCGCCCTGGTGGGCGAGAACGGGGCCGGCAAGACCAACCTCCTGGAAGCGATCTCGCTGTTCTCGCCGGGACGCGGCCTGCGCCGGGCGGATCTCGCGGCCATGCCGCGTGCCGGCGGCCCCGGCGGATTCGCGGTCTCGATGACGCTGGCGGGCGACGAGGCCGAGCATCGGATCGGGACCGGCTACGAGCCGCCCGGGCTCGACGGACGCGCCGCCCGCCTCTGCCGAATCGACGGCGCCACCGCGCCCTCACCCGTGGCCTTCTCGGAATTCCTGCGCGTGGTCTGGCTGACCCCGGACCTCGACGGCCTGTTCCGAGGGCCGGCCGGCGACCGCCGCCGCTTCCTCGACCGTCTCGTGCTCGCGGTCGACACGACGCACGGGGCCCGCGTCAACGCGATGGAGCGGGCGCTCCGCTCGCGCAACCGCCTGCTGGATGAGCGGCCGAACGACGGCCAGTGGCTCGACGCGATCGAGCGCGAGGTCGCTGAACTCGGGGTCGCGGTGGCGTTGGCCCGTCGCGAGACGACAGAGCGCCTGGACCGGCTCATCGCCGAGGGCCGCGACGATTCCCAGCCCTTCCCCTGGGCCGGCCTGCGCCTGGAGGGCGACCTCGACGACCTCGTGGCGGTCTGGCCGGCGCTGGAGGCGGAGGACCGTTTCCGCATGGCACTGCGCCAGGGCCGCGCCCGCGACCGTGCGGCGGGGCGGACGCTCAACGGTCCCCAGACCAGCGACCTCGTGGTCCGCCACGGCCCCAAGGACGTGCCGGCCGCCACTGCCTCCACCGGCGAGCAGAAGGCGCTGCTCATCGGCCTCGTCCTCGCCCATGCCCGCCTCGTCCAGGCCATGAGCGGGCTGGCGCCGGTGATTCTCCTCGACGAGGTCGCGGCCCATCTCGATCCGCGCCGGCGCGCCGGGCTGTTCGACGCCCTCGAAGCCCTGCAGGGTCAGGTCTGGATGACGGGGGCGGACCCGGCGCTGTTCGGCGAACTGGACGGGCGCGCCGATATGGTCAAGGTCGCGGATGGGCGGATCGCGCAGACCTGAACGGCTGACGCGGCGACTGAGCGACGCTCCTCGCGGCAGATAAGCGCAAGCGGGCGCGCAGATCGCCAGCGCCGAGGTTGCTGGTCGTTCGGCGGCATCGAGGCACGCGAACAGGGCGGCGTCTGCCTCCTCCCCGGCCGAGATCGCGCTCTCGAACACGCCAGCCGCCGTCTCGGCGAGGTGATTGACCTCCTCGCTTCGGATGCCCAGAGGCATTATGCCGTCCCCGCCACCGACTCTTCGCCCGTGTAGACGCGTCCGGCGTGTCGCCGACACACCGGCGCCGCCAGCGGCCCGCCCGCTCAACTTCAGGCCAGGATGCCCATGACAAGCCGCCTCGACGAGGCTCGCGCCGCGTTGAAGACCACCTTCGGCTACGACGATTTCCGGCCTGGCCAGGACGAGGTGATCGGCGCCGTCCTCGACGGCACGGACGTCTTCGCGGTGATGCCCACGGGCTCCGGCAAGTCGATGACCTACCAGCTACCGGCGCTGGTGGAATCCTCGCTGACGGTCGTGGTCTCGCCGCTCATCGCCCTGATGCACGATCAGGTGCAGCAGATGCTCGGCTTCGGTGTCGCCGCCGCGACCCTGAATTCGTCGGTCGCCGAGGCGACGGCCCGGGAGACCTGGCGCCAGATCCGGGCCGGCGACCTGCGCCTGCTCTTCGTCTCGCCCGAGCGGCTGATGATGGAGGGCCTGATGGACGCCTTGCGCGGCGCTGGCGTCCGGCGGCTCGCCGTGGACGAGGCGCATTGCGTCTCGCAATGGGGGCACGATTTTCGTCCCGAATACCGGGACCTCGCCCGGGCCCGGGAGGCGCTGGGCAACGTCCAGACCGTCGCGCTCACCGCCACCGCCGACAAGGCGACCCGAGCCGACATCACCGAGCGGTTGTTTCCGGCGGGCCGCGAGCTCAAGGCCTTCGTCCATTCCTTCGACCGGCCGAACATCCGCCTGACCTTCGCGCCGAAGGACAACCCGACCCGCCAGATCGAGCGTTTCCTGCGCCCGCGCCGCTCCGAAAGCGGGATCATCTACTGCTCGTCCCGCAAGCGCACCGAGCAACTCGCCGAGATGCTGGCCAAGGACGGCTTCAACGCCCTGCCCTATCACGCCGGCCTCGACCAGGGCACGCGCATGAGAAACCAGGACACCTTCCTGCAGGAGGACGGCGTGGTGATGACCGCCACCGTCGCCTTCGGCATGGGCATCAACAAGCCCGACGTACGCTTCGTCTGCCACGCCGACATGCCCTCCAACGTCGAGGGCTATTACCAGGAGATCGGCCGCGCCGGTCGTGACGGCCTGCCCGCCGACACGCTGACCATCTACGGCCTCGACGACATGGCGCTGCGCCGCCGCCAGATCGACGAGAAGGAGGTGCCGGACGAGCGCCGCCGCGTCGAGCGGCGCAAGCTGGAAGCGATGATCGCGCTGTGCGAGGGGGCGACCTGCCGACGCCAGTCCCTGCTCGGCTATTTCGGCGAAGCGAGCGAGCCGTGCGGGCGCTGCGACCTCTGCCGTTCGGGCGTCTCGCTCATCGACGCCACGGTGCCGGCCCAGAAGCTGCTCTCGGCCATCGTGCGCACCGGCCAGCGCTTCGGCGCGGCCTATGTCTGCGACGTCGTCCACGGCAAGGAATCCGACACGATCCGGCGCAACGGCCACACGGCACTGAAGACCTTCGGGGTCGGGGCCGACAAGCCCGTCGCCGCCTGGCGCGCGATGCTGCGCCAGCTCTTCGCGGCAGGCGCCGTGACTGAGAACGGCGATGGATTCGGCGGCCTCTCGCTCACCGATAAGGGCGAGGCGATCCTGTTCGGCCGCGAGGCCATCCAGATGCGCCCCGACCCCGAGCCGAAGGTGGCCGAGCCCCGCGACCGGAAGCGTGGGGCGTCCCGCGATGACGCGAGCCTCGACCTCGACCCGGCCACCGAGGCGCTGTTCCAGCATCTGCGCGGTCTGCGCGCCACTATCGCGCGTACCGAGGGTATCGCCGCCTTCATGGTGTTCCCCGACCGCACGTTGATCGAGATGGCCCGCACCAAACCCGTCGATCTCTACGCGCTGCGCACCGTGCACGGGGTCGGCGAGCGGAAGCGCGAGGCCTATGGCGAGCGCTTCGTCGCGGCCATCGCCGAATTCCTGGCGGATGCGCCCGCGCTGCGGTGAGGTCCGGTCGGGATGCGCCTGATGCGCTTTCGCACTCGTCGCGCGGCGCGCCTTTCGTGTAGGGACGGGCGCGGCCGCCGGCCGTGAGCCCCCGAATCGGAACGACCCGTCATCGCCCAATCCCCCCTCGCTCCGGCCTCAGAGGCGCCTTCGCCCCGTAAACGTCAGGTCTTCTACATGCCGGGCTTCGACCCGCGCGAGCCGGAGACCTATTGGGGCTTGTTTCGGCGGGAAAGCCGGCTGGCCGCGGTCCGGCGTGCCTTGAGCATCACGGTGTCCGATCCCGTTCGCAGGCCTGACGATCTGGCCCTCGACTGGGACGTCACCCTGGACGGGCACGCGACCCGCTACACGCTGCTGCGCTGGGACGACATCGTCCGGGCCCGCTTCCCGCGTTCGAACCTACGGCGGCTCCGCGAGGTGCCCGCCCTGTGGTGGCGCCTCGTGCGCTGCGGGTATGTCGCACCCTTCCGGCGCGAGGCCCGACGCTTCGCCCGGGTCATCTTCGGCGTCCATGTCATCTACGGGCTCCTGCTGACCTTAAGCCTCGCGCTCGCGGCCGCTGTCCTTGCCCTGTTGCCGGAGAGCGTCCGGCCCTGGTCGCTGTTCGCCGCCCCCCTCCTCGCCTACGCGGTCCTGGCCCTGCTGATGCGGCTGACGCGGGGCAAGCCGTTCTACGTGGCGCATCTCGTGGACGACACGGCCTTCACCCACGACCACGCCAGTGGCGTCGAGCCCCGCATGCGTGCCAGGCTCGACGCTTTCGCGGACATCATCCGGGCGGCCGAGGCGGGCGCTTCCGAGATCGTGGTGATCGGCCATTCGTCGTCGAGCTTCCTCGGCCTCGAGGCCCTGGACCGGGTGCTCGCCCGCGACCCCGAATTCGGCACGCGCGGGACGCCGGTCTCCTTCGTGAGCATCGGCAGCGTGATCCCGTGGATCACCCTCGACCCTCTGGCCACGGAAACCCGGGACGCTCTTGCCAGGGTGGCGGCCAGCGACGCGATCGGCTGGCTCGACGTCCGGGCGAAGTGGGATTGGCTCTCGGTGCATCAGCGCAACCCGCTGAGCGCCTCGAACCTGCCCGCGCCCGCGGACCATCGTCCGGTGGAGATCCACGTCAAGATCGACGATCTCATCGAGAAGCGGATCATCGCGCGGCGCAAGTGGAACCTGTTCCGCATGCACTTCCAGCTTCTCATGTCGAGCCGCGACCCGGAAGCTTTCGACTACGTCGTCTTCGTGGCGGGCCCCGAGCCGATCCACGGTTTGATCGACCGCTGGCGCGACGTGCGGGAGCAGCCGAAGGGGCGTCTGGCTGCGGATCACGTCGCGGTTTAGAAGGCATGGGACATTCGATTCATGATCGGCGGTTGCCAGGGCGCGCCGTTCCGCTCTAGAGCCGTCACGGCCGGACCCGGGATGCGGGCCCGGCCCGAGAGGGGTCGCATGTTCCGCAACGATGTTCCGATCACCCCCGAACTGGTCCGCCAGCACGGTCTGACGCCGGACGAGTACGATCGTTTCCGTGGCCTGATCGGGCGCGACCCGACCCTGACCGAGCTCGGCATCGTCTCGGCGATGTGGAACGAGCACTGCTCCTATAAGTCCTCCCGCAAGCACCTGCGCGGCCTGCCGACCTCGGCGCCCTGGGTCATTCAGGGGCCGGGCGAGAACGCGGGCGTCATCGATATCGGCGACGGCCTCGCCTGCGTCTTCAAGATGGAGAGCCACAACCACCCGAGCTTCATCGAGCCCTACCAGGGCGCGACGACCGGCGTCGGCGGCATTCTTCGCGATGTCTTCACGATGGGGGCCCGCCCCATTGCGGCATTGAACGCGCTCCGCTTCGGTTCGCCGGACCATCCGCGCACCCGCCACCTCGTCTCCGGCGTCGTCGCGGGCATCGGCGGCTACGGCAATTCCTTCGGCGTGCCGACGGTGGGCGGCGCCATGGGCTTCCACCCCCGCTACGACGGCAACATCCTCGTCAACGCCATGGCGGTGGGCCTCGCCCGCACCGACGCGATCTTCTACGCGGCCGCCACCGGCGTGGGTAATCCGATCGTCTATCTCGGCTCGAAGACCGGTCGCGACGGCATCCATGGCGCCACCATGGCGTCGGCCGAGTTCGACGACGCCTCCGAAGCCAAGCGTCCGACCGTGCAGGTCGGCGACCCCTTCGCCGAGAAGCTGCTGCTGGAGGCCTGCCTCGAACTGATGGCCTCGGGCGCCGTGATCGCGATCCAGGATATGGGGGCCGCGGGCCTGACCTGCTCGGCCGTCGAGATGGGCGCCAAGGGCGACCTCGGCGTCGAGCTTCACATCGAGAAGGTCCCGGCCCGCGAGACAGGCATGAGCGCCTACGAGATGATGCTCTCCGAGAGCCAGGAGCGCATGCTCATGGTGCTCAAGCCCGGCATGGAGGCGGAGGCCGAAGCGATCTTCGTGAAGTGGGGCCTCGATTTCGCGATCATCGGCCACACCACCGACACGCTTCGCTTCGTGGTGAAGCACGACGGCGTCGTCATGGCCGACCTGCCGATCAAGGAACTCGGCGACGAGGCGCCCCTGTACGACCGCCCCCACATCGCCAACACCCACAAGCCGGTACTCGCCGCCGCCGACGTGCCCGAAAGCGTAGGCAGCGCCGAGGCCCTGAAGCGCCTCGTCGGCTCGCCCGACCTGTCGTCGAAGCGCTGGGTCTACGAGCAGTACGACCACTTCATTGGCGGCAACACCGTGCAGAAGCCGGGCGGCGACGCCGCCATCGTGCGGGTCGAGGATGGCCCGCGCGGCCTCGCCATGACCGCCGACGTGACCCCGCGCTACTGCGAGGCCGATCCGGTCGAGGGCGGCAAGCAGGCCGTGGCCGAGGCCTGGCGCAACATCACGGCGGTCGGCGGCAAGCCCCTCGCCATCACCGACAACCTGAATTTCGGCAACCCGGAGAAGCCCGAGGTCATGGGCCAGCTCGTCGGCTGTCTCAAGGGCATCGGCGAGGCCTGCAAGGCCCTCGACTTCCCCGTCGTCTCCGGCAACGTCTCGCTCTACAACGAGACCAACGGCGTCGGCATCCTGCCGACCCCGACCATCGGTGGCGTCGGCGTCCTCGACGACGTGACGCGCCACGCCACGATCGACCTGAAGCGCGCCGGCGACATGCTCGTGCTGATCGGCGAGACGGCCGGCTGGCTCGGCCAGTCGGTCTACCTCTCGGTCATCGCCGGGCGCGAGGAGGGCGCGCCGCCCCCCGTCGATCTCGCCGTCGAGCGCCGCAACGGTGACTTCGTGCGCGGCCTGATCACCTCCGGCCTCGTCGACACCGTCCACGACCTGTCCGACGGCGGTCTCGCCGTGGCCCTCGCCGAGATGGCGATGGCCGGCGGCATCGGTGCCGCCCTGCCGGAGGTTCCGCCGGGTCTGCCCACCCACGCCTACCTCTTCGGTGAGGACCAGGCCCGCTACCTGCTGGCCGTCGACCCCGAGACCGCGCCCGACCTGCTCTACAGCGCCTCCGCCCAGGGCATCCCGGCCAGCGTGATCGGCATCACGGGGAACGACCATTTGACCCTGCCGCATGGCGAGACCATATCGGTGGCCGCCCTGCGCGAGGCCCACGAGGGCTGGCTGCCGGCCTATATGGCGAGCCAGCCGGCGGGCGTTCCCGCCTAAAGCCCCTTTTCCCGATCGTCAGGAGTCAACCCGATGCCGATGGATGCGCGCGAGATCGAGGCGATGATCCGCGAGGCGCTGCCCGACGCCCGGATCGAGATCAAGGATCTGGCCGGGGACGGCGACCACTATGCCGCTACGGTCCTGTCCGCGGCCTTCAAGGGCAAGACCCGGGTCGCGCAGCACCAGATGGTCTACGGCGCGCTCCAGGGCCGGATGGGGGGCGTGCTGCACGCCCTTGCGCTGACCACGGGTGTCCCGCAGGATTGAGGTCTCCCGACCGGAGGCGGACCGCATGGACCAGCCGAGCCTTTATGACGACGACATCGTGACCTGGGCCGAGCAGCAGGCTTCGAGCTTGCGCAAACTCGCGCGCCGACCCGAGCTGTCGAATATCCTCGATTGGGAAAACGTCGCGGAGGAGATCGAGAGCGTAGGGCGGTCCCAGGTCAGTGCGGTGGAGCAGAAGCTCCTGCAGATGCTCATCCACGTGCTCAAGTACATGTCAGCGCCGAGCGCCCAGTCGACCCGATCCTGGCGATCCGAGGTGGTTGCCTTTCATGCCGCGGCCTGCCGGGCCTACGCGCCCGGCATGCGGCAGCGGATCGACTGGTCATGGCTGTGGAAGACGGCGCAGTTACAGGCGGAAGCCTCCCTCCGGATGTTCGACGATCGTCTCGTCGTCGGTCTGCCCGACACGATCCCGTTCACACCCGAAGAACTCGTTTCCGAGACCTTCACGATGGATTGGGCCTTGGAGCGCCTCGCCTCGGCCTTGAACAGGCCAGCCGATCATCACTAAATCACTGTGATACCCGAGAGGATCGACACCATGACCGACGCCAACACCGCCATCAAAGCCGAGATCGAGTCCCAAGACGTGGTCGTGTTCATGAAGGGCACGCCACAATTTCCGATGTGCGGCTTCTCGGGCCAGGTCGTGCAGATCCTCAACTACCTCGAAGTGCCGTTCAAGGGTGTGAACGTCCTCGACGACATGGCAATCCGCGACGGCATCAAGGCCTTCTCCAACTGGCCGACCATTCCGCAGATCTACGTGAAGGGCGAGTTTGTCGGTGGCTGCGACATCACCCGCGAGATGTTCCAGTCGGGCGAGTTGCACCAGTTCCTGTCCGAGAAGGGCATCCCGGTGAAGGCGCCGACCGCCGCCTGAGTTCAGGTGACACGATAAGGACGGAGAGGGGCGCGCGAGCGCCCTTTTTCATGGGCGGGCCAAGACCGTTCGAACATCATCGGGTCGGGATTCGTTGAACGGGCGGCATACCCGTTCCGGAGCGACACGACATGCACGACGTTATCATCGTCGGCGGCGGCCCGGCCGGCCTTAACGCGGCCCTCATCCTGGGCCGATGCCGACGCGACGTGCTCCTCTGCGACGCCGGTACGCCGCGTAACGCCGTCACTGCGCGCACCTGGGGCGTCTTCACCCGTGATGGAACGCCTCCCCTCGTCCTGCGGGCCAAAGCGGAGGCGGACCTCGCGCGCTACCACACCGTCGTGCGCCGCGAGGTCGAAGTGGTGGCGGCCCAGCGCCGGGAAGACGGGTTCGCCGTGACCCTGTCGGATGGGACGGAGGCGGAAGCGCGCAAGCTCATCCTCGCCACGGGCTTGCATCAGGCTCTCCCGGACGTGGAAGGCTTCGCGGCTTACTGGGGCCACGGAGTCCATTCCTGCCCCTATTGCGACGGCTACGAGAACCGGGACCGACCCCTCGTCGTCTACGCCCACGGCGCGGCGGCCAAGGGCATGGCCCTCGAACTCACGGTCTGGAGCCGCGACGTCACCCTCTGTACCGATGCGAAGACCACGGCGTTCTCGTCGCGCGACCGCGACCAGCTGGAGCGCAAGAACGTCACCATCGTGGAAACGGCGATTCGGCGTCTGGAAGGCGACGGAGAGCAGCCGCATCGCATCGTCTTCAAGGATGGCGGCACCCGGCCCTGCCACGCGGTCTTCCTGATGCCGATGCCGTGCGACCCGTCCCGCCTCATCACCCAGCTCGGCTGCGACCTGACACAAAAGGGAGTCGTGCCGACCGGCGCGTACGAGACAACCAACGTATCGGGATTGTTCGTGGCGGGTGATGCGTCCCGGCGGGTCCAGTTCGCTGTCGTGGCGGCGGCGGAAGGGGCCATGGCGGCATTCGCGGCCAACACCGAACTTCTGCGTGCGGATATCGCCTGAACGCCTTGGATCAGTTCGCCTTCTTGGTGAGGCCGGTCTCCGGATGCGACCTGAAACGATAGGCCGGCAGTGGCGGAGTGAAGCACCCTCGAACGGCGCGAAGACTGTAATCGCGTGCGCTGCCGCACCGCACTAATCTTCAGCGCAGTGCAGAAGTGAATTAACGGTAAATATTCGAGGGTCCTCGGAACTTATCGCCGTTATCCCCGTTCTCTGCCAATGACAGGGTCTGGACTCCCACCGGGAGACCGACGGGACCCTGGGTCCGGTGGCTGCCATGCCTGTCTTCGAAGCAAAGAATCTCGACACCGAGTTTGAAGGCGCGGCCTTCCTCGCAGCCCTCCTGCATCCGTCTGCGGAAGCTCGGACGCGTGCCCTCACGCATGGGCGTGCTCGCGCCGCCCGAGGCGCCTTGATCGCCGATCCGGCGACGATCGAGCCGCGTTTTCCCTTGCGGAACGCCGAGCCTCAGGTCGAATCGCAGTCCCTCTGAGGGTAGCGCTTTGCGCGGGCTCACCACGCCTGCGGCGTAATCAGACCCTGCTTGGTGACGACGACCCACGCCTTGCCGCGACGCTCGATCGCCTCCACCCGGCCCAGGCCCGGCACTGTATCGCCTTGCCCGACCTCGACGAGGCGGCGCTTGCGATCCTCCAAGACCGCGACGCCGTCGTAGACTTCGCGCACGGCCCAGTTCTCGGTCGGTGCGGCCTTCGGCTTGTCCGCCAGGCTGCCGGTTTCGGTCGGTTCAGGCGGCGTGGACTTCGCGGCCTGAGGGGCCGCGACCGGCGTCGGTGTCGGCGCGGCGGCGCGCTTCTCGATCTGCGTGGTGAGAGCGGCGAGGCGCGCGGTCTGGTCCTTCTCCGCCTGTTCCAGGCGATCGCCCGTGGCGGTGATCTTGGCGGAAAGCGATTGTTCGGCGCGGCCGAGGCGCTCGCTCAGCGTCGCGCTGCGGGTCTTGGCCTCGGAGCGGGCCGCGTCCGTAATGTCCTGAAGCTGCGCGAGGCTTTTCGTCAGGCGCTCGGCCTGACGCCCGGACTCCGCCCGCATCGCGTCCAACTGTAGGCGAAGCTGGCCGACGGTCTCGGTCTGGCCGGACGTGCCCGAAGCGGCCAAGCCCATCGCACCCGCGCCCAGCATCGCGCCGAATGCGATCGCCACGGTGGAGATCAAGGCCGGATGAGCCTTGAAGCGGAGCGAGCGCCCGACCGGAGCGGACGGCTTGTCGGCCTTCTCGGCCGAGGCGCGCGCGCCGAGGATCGCCTGCTTAAGCAGGACCTCGGGCGAGGTTTCCGCCGACGACGCGAGGATCTTATCCGACATGACCGATGCTTCCTGTGTCCGCAGGAAGCATTGGTTAAGCGTGCTTCTTTACGAAACCGTTACCATACCGGGCGATTTCTCCGTTCAAGCGGCGAGGCCACGCTGGCGCAGGAGCGGGTCGATGCTGGGCAACCGCCCCCGGAACGCGGTGTAGGCTTCGCCGGGATCGCGCAGGTTGCCGGCCCCGTAGACGTACTTGCGCAGGCGTGCCGCCGTCTCCGGATGGAAGATGTCGCCGGCCTCCCGGAAGGCGTCGAACGCATCGGCGTCGAGCACTTCGGACCAGAGGTAGCTGTAGTAGCCCGCCGCATAGCCGTCGCCCGAGAAGATGTGCGCGAAATGCGGCGTGCGGTGGCGCATCGCGATCTCGGCCGGCATGGCGATGCGCCGGAGGGCGTCCGTCTCGAAGGCGGTGACGTCGAGGCCCTCCTCGCCCGCGCTCGACAGGTGGAGGGTCATGTCGACGATGGCCGAGGAGGTGTACTCGATCGTCGCGAAGCCCTGGTTGAAGGTGCGGGCGGCGAGCAGCCGGGCGAGCAGATCCTCAGGCATGGGCTCGCCCGTGCGGTGATGCCTGGCGTGCGCGCGCAGGACCTCCGGCTGCTCCAGCCAATGCTCGTAGAGCTGCGACGGAAGCTCGACGAAGTCGCCCGCCACGGCGGTGCCCGCCAGCAACGGGTAGGTCACGTCCGAGAGGAGGCCGTGCAGGGCGTGGCCGAACTCGTGGAACAGCGTCCGGGCATCGTCGAAGGACAGAAGCGTCGCCTCACCGTCCGGGGCCTTGGCGAAGTTCATTACGTTGACGATGATGGGCTTGATATCCCCCGCCAGACGTTCCTGCGAGCGGAACGCACTCATCCAAGCACCGCTGCGCTTCGAGGCGCGGGCGAAGTAATCCCCGAGGAACAGGCCGATCTCCGAGCCGTCCGCGTCGTGCACCGCCCAGGCGCGCACGTCCGGATGGTAACGCGGCACGTCGCTGAGTTCCGCGAAGCGCAGGCCGAAGAGTCGGGTCGCCGTATCGAACGCGGCAGCGATGACGCCGTCGAGCGGCAGGTACGCCTTGATCTCGCTGGCATCGAGGTCGTGTTCGGCCCGCCGCAGTTTCTCGGCGTAGTGGCGCCAATCGTGCCGCGCGAGGGCGAAGTTATGGCCTTCCGCCTGGATCAGGGCCTGGAGCCGGTCGCGCTCGGCGGCCGCGCGGTGATGGGCGGGGGTCCAGACGTTGCGCAGGAGGTCCATCGCCCGGTCGGGCGAGCCCGCCATCGTGTCCGAAAGCTTGAAATGGGCGAAGCTCTCGTAGCCGAGCAGGCGCGCGCGCTCGGCCCGCAGTGAGACGATCTCGGCGATCAGACCGCGATTGTCCGTCTCGCCGCCGTTCTCGCCGCGCCGGATCCAGGCCTCGTAGGCCTTCTCGCGCAGGTCGCGTCGGGTCGAGAACACCAGGAACGGCTCGATCAGCGAGCGCGAGAGGGTGATGACGTGGCCGTGGTCGCCGCCCCGCTCTTCCGCCGCCGCCGCGGCGGCCGAACGTAGGAAAGCTGGAAGGCCGGCCAGATCGTCCTCGCCCTCGAGGGGAAGCGCGAAGGCCCCCTCGTCGGCGAGCAGGTTCTGGCTGAAGCTGGTGCCGAGTTCGGCCATGCGGGCGGCAATCTCGGCCATACGGGCCTTGGCCTCCGGCGCGAGGTCGGCGCCGGACCGCCGGAAGCGGGTCCGGTAGCGGTCGAGCACGCGGGCCTGCTCAGGGCTGAGCCCCTCGGCCTCGGCATCCACGGCCGAGATGCGCGCCCAGAGATCGGCATTGAGGTAGATCGCGCTGCCATGACGGGCGAGCCGGGGGGTGATGGTACGCTCCACCGCCTGGAGTTCCGCGTTGGTGTGGCTGCCGCTGAGGTTGAAGAACACCGAGGCCACCCGGTCGAGGGCTTGCCCGGCGCGTTCCAGCGCCTCGACGGTGTTGGCGAAGGTGGCCGGTGCGCTCTCGCCCGCAATGGCGGCGATCTCCGCGCTGTGGCTGGCCAGGGCCGCCTCGAAGGCCGGCAGATAATGGGCGGGGGTGATCCGCTCGAAGGGTGGCAGGCCGTGCGGCGTCGCCCACGCGGTTTCGGCGAAAGGCCCCATCGCCGCCGTCGGGGCTTCGGTGTCGCGCGTGTCGGCGGGCGTACCAGAGGTCATCCGGATTCCTTACGTTCTCAGCGTCTGATGCTCTGCGCCAAGGTAAGCGCGCGCGGCGAAAGCGCAAACTCGGCCCAGCCCGTCGATTGCCGCCGGACGTGGTCGGCGTGCCCTTGCGGACGGCCGCAAACCCCTGGATCGTCCGGTCCGAACGCACCGTCCCACCGCAACGGAGGGCCGCACCAGGATCGAGACGCGATGCGCCTGCACGGATTGTTTCTGGTGGCCCTGACAGCGCCGGTCCTGCTCACCTGCCCGGTCATCGTGGCGCGTGCGCAGGAGAAGGTGGTCCCCTCCGACGCCACTGCGATCCCGATGCCGCCGCCTGTGCCGCCGGCACGCCCGGCCGAACTCGGGGCGCCGGCCGCGCCCGATCCGGTCGTGACGCCGCTTCCACCCGAACGGCCCACGGATCTCCCCCGGCCCGTCGATGGAGGCAGGACGTCCGATGCGGTCAAGCCTTCTGAGGCGGCCAAGTCTCCCGACGCGGCCAAGCCTTCGGAGGCGGCCAAGTCTCCCGAGACAGCGAAGCCTTCCGAGGCGACGAAACTCGCCGAGGCGACGGGGCCCGGCGCGTCCGTGAAGCCCACGGAGACCGGTGAGACGCCCGTGCCGCCGCCGCGCCCGCCGGAACTCGCCGGCACCGCCCTCGCCATCACCGTGACGCCGGTGGACGACAGCGCCTGCCGGCGCCGACTGGAACGCCTCGGTGCCCGGTTCGAACCACTGCCGCCGATCTCCAACGGCCAGTGCGGGGCCGCCAAGCCCCTGAAGGTCACGGCGCTCGCCGACGACCTCGCCCTGGCCCCACCCGTCACCCTGGTCTGCGAGGCAGCCGAGTCCCTGGCCCGCTGGACGACGGAGGTACAGGTCGCCGCCCAGCGTGACCTAGGCCAGCCGCTGAAGGGTCTCGCGATCGGGACGTCCTACGAGTGCCGGGGCCAGAATCATGATCCCGATGCCAAGCTGAGCGAGCATAGCTTCGCCAACGGGGTCGACGTGATGGGTTTCAGCTTCGCGGGGCGCCCGGCGATCAGCGTCGCGCCGGCACCCGAGGGCTCGCCGGAAGCGGTGTTCCTGACGGCGGTACGCACCCGGGCCTGCGATTTCTTCCGCACGGTGCTCGGCCCCGGCACGGACCCGGCCCATGCCAACCACCTCCACCTCGACGAGCGCGCGCGCAACGCCGGTCACCGCCTCTGCCAATAGGTGACGGAACGCCGGAGGGACGATCCGCCTTACCCTCGTGGTTGCAATGCGATGGTGCGGGAGTTTCCGGTGCGGATGGGTGGACGGACGATCGGCGGCGGCTTGGCCGCGCTGACCTTGGCCTGGATCGCGGTCCCGGCGGTCGCGAAGGATGCCGAGGAGGCGCCCGCCCTGACCCGGGAGGCGGTCGAGGGGGCGACCCTGGCGCAGGCGGGCGACAAGGGTGAGGCGGGCAAGACGGAGGCCCCGAAGGGCGGCGCCGCGAAGCGTACCGTTCCGGCGCTGATCAAGGCGCAGGTTCTGCTGGATCGCGCCCGCTTCTCCCCCGGCGCCATCGACGGGCGCGACGGCGACAACCTGCGCGGAGCGCTCGCGGCCTTCGCGGCGGCCAACGGCTTGAAGTCGGGCGGAGCGCTCGAGGCCGACCTCGCCGACAAGCTTCAGGCGACCAGCGCCGATCCGGTGCTGACGGCATACACCTTGAGCGACGCGGACGTGGCCGGGCCGTTCGTCGACCGGATTCCGCCCAAGATGGAAGATCAGGCCGACCTCGACGCGCTGGGCTACACCAGCGCACGCGAGATGCTGGCCGAGCGCTTCCACATGTCGCCGGACCTGCTTTCTGCCCTGAATCCCGGAGCGGATTTTGCCAAGGCCGGTACCGTGCTCCAGGTGGCCGCCGTACCGCCGCTGGACACCAGCAAGCCGAAAACCGACGCGGAAACCAAGGAAAAATCGGCCGACGCGAAGGACGTGACCCGGATCGAGGTCGATAAGGGAAGCCGCAACGTCCTGGCCTTCGACAAGGCGGGCCGGCTGGTGGCGTTCTATCCCGCCTCCATCGGCAGCGAGGAGAAGCCGGCCCCCTCCGGCAAGGCGAAGGTCGAGGGGGTCGCATTCGTGCCGACCTACACCTACAACCCGAAATACGAGTTCGCGGGCGTAAAGGCGAAGACCAAGTTCACGATTCCGCCGGGGCCGAACAATCCCGTCGGGATCGTCTGGATCGACCTGTCGATTCCCTCCTACGGCATCCACGGGACGCCCGAACCCGAGAAGGTCGGCAAGACCGAATCCCACGGCTGCATCCGGCTCACCAACTGGGATGCGCGCGACCTCGCCACGCATGTCGCCCGCGGCGCCGAAGTGGTCTTCAAGGACGAATAGCGCCCCAAGCCGAAACCAGGGCGAGGAGTGCGGCCTCGCCGAGGAACGCCAGGGCGGCGGTGGCCGCCGCGCCCTGGAGCATGGGCACGGTGTTCTGGTTCTGCAGGCCGGCGACGATCGGCGTGCCAAGTGTGGTGGCCCCGGCGAGTGCCCCGACCGCGACCGTGGCGACGGCGAGCACGAGGGCCGTGCGCAGAGTCTCGACGATGGCTGGCCCGGCCAGGGGCAGTTCGATCCGCGTCAGGATCTGAAGGCGGGTCAGGCCGACCGCCCGGCCGGCCTCGCGGATATCCGGTGCCACGCCCTCGATCCCGCCGACCGTGCCGCGCAGGACCGGCATGATTCCGTAGGCGACGAGGGCCAGCAGGGTCGGCGGGCCGCCGAACCCGAGCACCGGCAGGGCCAGCGCCACCACCACCACCGGCGGAACGGCCTGCGCGCCTGCCGCGATCGCGTCGACCATGGGCCGCCAGGGGCTCGCGGCCCGGCGGGTCACCAAGATGCCGAGCCCGACGCCCAGGATCGTGACGAGGGCGAGCCCCGCGCCGGCGAGGAAGACGTGCTGCAGGCTCAAGGCCAGGAGGCGCCCCACGTCGAGGGGCCGCCGGGCCGGTTCTCCGAGAGCGGCGGCGATCAAGCTCGCGGCGGCCGGATGGCTGATGCCCGCGAGGATCAGCCCGGTGACGGCGAGACCCAAGGCCGGGTGACGGACGGTCGGCTGCGCAGCGCGGTCCATCAGGCGTGCCAGCGTCGGCGCACCGCCGCCTCGATCCGGCTCAAGCCGATCTCGGCTCCCAGAGACAGGGTAATCACCGGGATCGCCCCGAGCAGGATCAGGTCCGGGGCGAACTGCGCCATGCCGTCGAAGACGATCCGGCCGAGACCGCCGGCACCCACCAGCGCGCCGAGGGTCGCGAGGCCGACGGCCTGCACGGCGGCGACCCGCAGGGCGGCCACGAGGATCGGCGCCCCCAGCGGCAGGCGAACGCCGAACAGAGTCTGCGTGGGGGTGAGCCCGAGGGCTCCGGCGGCCTCCAGGGTTGCGGCGTCGGGGGAACGCAGAGCGAGGGCGAGCCCCCGCCAGAGCGGCAGCAGCAGGTAGGCCGCGATGGCGACGATGGCGGGGACCGCGCCGAGGGCCGACACGCCGAGGTCCCGCAGGGCCGGGGCGGCGCGCAGGAGGCCGCCGGTCAGGGCGACGAGGCCACCGAGGAGGGCCACGGCCGGCACCACCTGGATGCCGCTCAGAACGATCGCCACGAGGCCCTGCCCTCGGCGCCACAGCGACAGCAGCACGGCCCCGGCGAGCGCCAACGCCAGGGCCGCACCCGACAGGGCGAGGTGCTCGCCGATGGCCGCGTTCACCGTTTGGCGGCGCGCCGCGTATTCGACGGCCAAGGACAGGGCATCGACGGCACCGGAGCGCGCCAGCAGGACGACGCCGAGCACGAGGGCCGCCACCGTCGCGCGCCCGAGCCACGGCGCCCGGGCACGGCGCAATGCCAGACCGAGCCCGCCCGCGAGGAGGGCGAGAGCAAGCCATGCGCCGCCGTCCAGTCTCGCCCGCGCGGCAGGGGGGAAACCCACGAGCGCCTGCATCGCGCCACGGCCGAGGCCGGTGCCGAGCACGAGGATCGTGAGGGCGAAGACCGCAACGGCGAACCCGCTCCGCCATCCTGACGCCTGGCGGCTCGGGATCACGAGGCCGGCGACGCCCAGGGCGAGGATCAGCCAGGCCTGCCATCCGAGCGCCTGGAGACCGAGGACGGGACGCCCCAGCGCCAGACGGTTCTCGGCGATGCTGAGTACGGGCAGGCCGAACAGCGCCAGGGCGAGGGCGCAAGTCCAGGCGATACCCGCGAGACGAGGGAGGTTCCGCGACGGGTGGACACCGAACGGGAGGGCCAAAGGCAAAGCGAACATCCTCACGGCAGCAGTCCGTTCTCCGAGAGGTATCGCTCGGCGACGGACTCGGCCACCGCGCCGTCGACGGTGATGCGGGCGTTGAGGCGGCGCAGGGTCGGAGCGTCGAGGGTGGTGAAGACCCGCGCCAGGGCCGGCGCGATACCGGGGTGCCGCGCGAGAGCGTCGGCTCGAATCACCGGTGCGACCTCGTAGACGATCTGCGCGGCCAGGGGATCGCTCATCACGATCAGGTCCAGGGCCGAGAGCGCACCGTCCGTTCCGTAGACCATGCCGGCGTTCACGCCGCTGATGCCCTGTGCCGCCGCGCGTGCGGTCACCGCGGTGTCGCCTCCCGGAAGGCTGATGATGCGGTCGAGCGGCAGGGTGAAGCCGTAGGCGGCTTCGAAGGATGGCAGAGCGGCCGGGCTCTCGACGAATTCGGTGGAGGCGGCGAGGCGGATCAAGCCACGTCGCACGGCGCCCGCGAAATCCACCATCGTCGCCAAGCCCTCGCGCCGGGCGAGGTCGCCGTTCACCGCGATCAGCCAGGTGTTGTTGGCCGGCGCGCGCTGAAGCCAGACGAGACCGCGCTCCGCGTCGCGGCGGCGGATCGTCTCGTAGGCTCCCTGCGGCGACTTCCAGACGGGGTCGGATTCAGTGCCGGTAAAGAATGCGCCGTTGCCCGTGTATTCGGGATAGATCGTCACCTCGCCCGACAGAAGACTGGTCCGCACGATCAGGGTCGGACCGAGGCCGAGCTTGCGTGTCACCGGAAGCCCGAGCCTGTCGAGCACCTGCGCGATCATCGCTCCGGTGAGTGCGCCCTCGGTATCGCTTTTGGAGGCAACGACGAGGGGGGCTTCGGCCAGGGCGGGGGTGCCGGCGCGCCAAGCCAGAAGCCCAAGGCCACCGAGGACGGATCGCCGCAACACAGACCGCGCCGAGAAATGACTGCTTAACATAGATTATTTGCGCTCCGAGGCGCGCACCGTACCCGAAAGCGCGAACCGCCAAGAAATGTATCAGCCCGTAACATTGCGGCCTTCGAGACAGGGTTTGCCGGGGTCTCGGTGCTTGACACGCCAGTCGGAACGGGCGACGGCTCGCTCTCTGCCGAGGTGGTCGAACCATCCTCCGGCGCCGCGCGGAGACTGTATCGTCCGCGACGCGCGGCGCTGATCGGACACGGTGGGAGCGAACCCGCGAATGGCCTTCCTGGAAGGTCTTCCGGAATTCCGAACGAATCGAAGGGAAGAAGCCCCGGCGTGAGTGCTCAAGTGGACGAAGACCTTCTCAATGGGGCTCGCGTGCTTGTCGTCGAGGACGAAGCCGCAATCTCGATGCTTCTCGAAGACATGCTGCTCGATTTCGGCTGCACGGTCGTCGGTCCGGCCGCGCGCCTGTCGACGGCCCTTGAAATGGCCGAGACCGAGAGCTTCGAGGTGGCTATCCTCGACGTCAACGTCGCGGGTGAGCCGATCTATCCGGTGGCCGAGGCGATCGTGAAGCGCAATCTGCCCATCGTGTTCTCGACGGGGTATGGCGGCGCCGGGATCCGCGAGCCTTTCCGCGACCGTCCGGTCGTGCAGAAGCCCTTCAGTCAGGCCGACCTCAAGCGCACGCTCATCGCCGCCGTCGCCGCCGCAAAGGCTTGAGAACGCCCGTCTGACCTCAGCCGACCGGAAAGGCGTCGACCACGTGCCGGGGCCAGGCGCCCGGTGAGACGAACACCGCATCGGCCCGGAACGTCGCGGCATCGCAGGTCGCGTGGCGGCTGATCCAGGCCCGCGCCGCCCGCGAGAAACGCGCCACCTTCTGCGCATCGATGGCACCCTGAGCCGCCATCAGGGTGCCGCGCGCCTTGACCTCCACGAAGGCGACCGTGTCGCCCCGCCGGACGATGAGGTCGATCTCCCCGCCCGCCGCGCGGAAGCGCGTGCCGAGGGGGCGGTACCCCTTCAGCATCAGGGCCACCAGGGCCAGCGTCTCGGCCGAGCGCCCGCGTCGCTCTGTAACGCGCCGGTGCTCCCCTGCTTCACGCATCGTCGCGGCGCGCCAGGGCGAGGGCACGGGCATAGACGACGCGGCGAGGCTGGCCAGTCTCCTCCGCCACCAGGGTCGCCGCATCCTTGATCGAGTGCCGGGCAAGAGCCGCGGCGAGGGCCGCATCGATCCCCGCATCGGTCTCGGCCGCGTCGGGGGCCGCATCGTGGGTGCCGATGATCACCACCACCTCACCCTTCGGAGGCCCTTCTTCGGCGAAGGTCGCGGCAAGCTCGGCCAGACTGCCGCGTCGGATCGTCTCGTAGAGCTTGGTCAGCTCGCGGGCCACGGCGGCAGGGCGGGCACCGCCGAGGGTTTCGGCGGCATCGACCAGCATCTCGGGCAGGCGATGAGGCGATTCGAACAGCACGAGGGTGCCGGGGATCTGACCGAGGGTCTCCAGCCGGTTGCGGCGGGCGCCGGATTTCGCCGACAGGAACCCCTCGAAGAAGAAGCGGTCCGTCGGTAGGCCAACCGCCACGATGGCGGTCATCACCGCCGAGGGCCCGGGAATCGGAGTGATCAGCACCCCGGCCTCGATGGCGGCCTGGACCAGCTTGAAGCCGGGATCGGAGACCAGCGGCGTGCCCGCGTCCGAGACCAGCGCCAGGGCTTCCCCGGCGAGCATGCGCGCAACCATCCGTTCGCGTACCGCCGCGTTCGAATGCTCGTGATAGGCCACCAGCGGCGTCGTGATCCCGTAATGCATCAACAGCGTGCGGGTGACACGGGTGTCCTCGGCCAGGACGGTATCGGCGGCGGCCAGCGTCGCCAGGGCGCGGAACGAGACGTCCTTGAGGTTGCCGATCGGCGTCGCCACCACGTGCAGCCCGGGTTCGATGGCCTCCGCTTCGGCCGCCAGCCCGAAGGCGGTGAAGGTCGCGGGCGGCTTCGTGCCTGCATCCGCCGGGTCGCGTCGGCGGCGGGGCCGGGTATCGGTCTTCTGCGTCATGGCGGGACCTTGCCACGTTCCACCCCCCCGGCGGAATGCGCCGGACGGGGTGAGCTCACATTTACTTTTGGGCTCTAAACTTTAAGCGTGGGTCGTCTGCCGGCGACAGGGGGGCCTTCGATGGCGTGCACGAACAGGCGGCAAACCGGAGCCGCGCGATGGTTCGCGCCGGCCGCGGCAGGTGCGTTGCTGGTCGTTGCGTTGGCTGCCTGCGTCGGTGGTCCGGATGGCGGGGCTCGTGTCGCGCGCGAGCCCGCTCCGATTGCAGCGCCCGCCGATGCCCCCTCCCCGGACACTCCGCCCCCCGTGGCGGGAAGCCGGATCGGAACCGGTTCGGTCAAGGTCGCGCTCATCGTGCCGCTCTCCGGACCGGGCTCGGCCGTGGGCGCCGCGATGCGCAACGCCGCCGAACTCGCGATCGAGGATTTCCAGAAGCCTGATCTGCAGATCCTGGTGAAGGACGATCGCGGGTCGCCGGAGGGTGCCCGCGAAGCGGCGCAGTCGGCCGTCGCGGACGGGGTCGAACTCGTGCTCGGGCCGCTGTTTGCCACCAACGTCCAGGCGGCCGCGACAGTGATCCGGTCCGCCGGCAAGCCGCTCATCGCCTTCTCCACCGACGCGGGGGTCGCCGCGCGCGGGACCTACCTGCTCAGCTTCCTGCCGCAAGCGGAGGTCGACCGGATCGTGGACGAGTCCGTGGCATCCGGGCGCAAATCCTTCGCGGCGATGATCCCCGAGACCGCCTACGGCAACGCCGTGGAGGCGCAGTTCCGCGAAGCTGTGGCGCGCAAGGGGGCCCGCCTCGTGGCCATCGAGCGGTACCCGGCCGGCAATCCCGGAGCCGCCGTCGCGCGGCTTTCGAGCCTGATCACCGGGCCGGGCGCCCAGGCCGATGCCCTGTTCCTGCCCGACACCCCGGATGGCCTCGGCGCGGCAGCGGCGACGCTGACCAAAGCGGGTTTCTCGCCGTCCCGCGTCCGGCCAATTGGGACGGCAGTGTGGGGCGATCCGCGAGTCTATGCCCTGCCGGCGCTCCAGGGTGGCTGGTACGCCGCCCCCGATGCTGCCGGCTTCAACGGCTTCGCGCAGCGCTATCAGGCGCGCTTCGGCAGCGCCCCACCGCGCGTGGCGACGCTTGCCTACGACGCCGTGTCGCTCCTGGCGGCCCTGTCGCGGCAATACGGCTCGCAGCGCTTCGCCGACACCACTCTCACCAACCCGTCCGGCTTCTCGGGCATCGACGGCACCTTCCGGTTCCGGCCGGACGGCCCGAGCGACCGCGCTCTCGCGATCTACGAGATCCGCAGCGGCGCCCCGGCCGTCGTCAGCCCGGCGCCGCGCACCCTCGGCCCCTCGGGCACCTGATCAGGCGGCGATATCAGACGGCAAAATCATGCGGCAAGTGCCGCCACCACGGCGTTGAGGACCGGCGCCCCGGCGGGCGTCGCGGCGATGCGGCCCTCGGGGCTTGCGGCGATCAGGCCGTCGCCGACGAGGTCGGCAATGCGCGCCGGATCGAGGGCACGGCCCTTCAGGGCGGCGTAGCGGACGGGGTCGATGCCCTCGCGCAGGCGCAGGCCCATCATCAGGAACTCGTCGCCCTGGTCGGACGGCGCCAGCGTCTCGGTCTCGACGATGCCGTGGCCGTCGCGCTCGACGCGGGCGAGCCAGGCTTCCGGCGCCCGCTCGGTGACCGTACCCAGACGGCCGGTCTCGGTCACGAGGCGACCATGCGCGCCGGGGCCGATGCCCGCATACTCGCCATACCGCCAATACAGGAGATTATGCCGCGATTCCGCGCCGGCCCGGGCATGGTTCGAGATCTCGTAGGCCCGGAGGCCGGCCCGGTCGCAGACCTCTTGCGTCACGTCGTAGAGCACGCGCGCGGAATCGTCGTCGGGCGGTACCAGCTTGCCGGCAGCGGCGAGGCCGTAGAACGGCGTGCCGGGCTCGATGGTGAGTTGGTAGAGCGACAGGTGTTCGGCGGCGCGGGCGATGGCGCCCTCGAGTTCGGCCCGCCACGCGGCCGGGCTCTGGTTCGGACGCGCGTAGATGAGGTCGAAAGAGTAGCGCTCGAAATGCGCCGCCGCGACCGCCACGGCCGCCATCGCTTCGGCGGCGCTATGCAGGCGTCCGAGTTGCTTCAGGGACGCATCGTCCATGGCCTGAACGCCGAGGGAGACACGGTTGACGCCTGCGGAACGGTAGCCGCGGAAGCGCGTCGCCTCGACGCTGGTCGGGTTCGCCTCCAGGGTGACCTCGACGCCGGGCGCGACGCCCCACGCTTTCCCGATCGCCTCGAGGAGACCGGCCACTGTGGCGGGCTGCATCAGCGAAGGCGTGCCGCCGCCGAGGAAGATGCTCGACACGGTGCGGCCCGGCGTGCGTGCGGCCACGTGGGCGATCTCGGTCCGGAAGGCCTTCAGGAAGCGAGCCTCGTCCACGGGCGCGTGGCGCACGTGGCTGTTGAAGTCGCAATAGGGGCACTTCGAGGCGCAGAAGGGCCAGTGGACATAGACCCCGAAGCCCGCGTCGCGGGTCGGATGGTCCGGGCCTGTCGGTTCGGTCATGGGGCGCACGTCATGGGGCGGATGTGCGCGCCGGGGGAGCGCTTGGCAACCCCGGCGCCCGTCTCACGGACGCCGCAGGCAGGTCTGCGCCAGCAGCACGAACGCGCGGGCTCGGTGCGAGAGCGCATCGCCGGTCTGCCAGTCGACCCCGTGCTTCTCCTCCGAGGAGATCTCGCCGAAGGTGCGGTCGTAGCCGTCGGGGAGGAACATCGGGTCGTAGCCGAACCCGCTCGCGCCGCGCGGTTCCACGAGTTCGCCGAAGACGCGGCCCTCGAAGGTCTCGGTGTGGCCGTCCGGCCAGGCGATCACCAGGGCGGAGACGAAGTGCGCCCGCCGGGTGGTGGCGCCGCGCTTGTCGAGTTCGGAGGCGATGCGCGCCATGGCGCCGGAGAAATCCTTGGATGGGCCGGCCCAACGCGCGGAGAACAGCCCAGGGGCGCCGTCGAGCGCATTGACGCAGAGCCCGGAATCATCGGCGAAGGCCGGCAGCCCCGAGGCCGTCGCGGCGGCGAGCGCCTTGATGGCGGCGTTCTCGGCAAACATCGTTCCGGTCTCGTCGGGCTCTGCCAGCCCAAGTTCACCGGCCGAGACGGCATCGACGCCGAAGGGCGCCAGCAATTCGCGCATCTCCACGAGCTTGCCGGCATTGTGGGTCGCGATGACGACGCGGCCGCTGAGGATGCGGTGCCCGCTCATTGGCCGACCGCCTGCTTCTGGAGCGCGACGAGGGCGTGGATGCCGCCCTTGGCCAGACGCAGCAACTCGAGAAGTTCGTCCTCCGAGAACGGCTTGCCCTCGGCGGTGCCCTGCACCTCGACCAGGCCACCGGAGCCGGTGATGACGAAATTGGCGTCGGTCTCTGCGCCGGAATCCTCGGCGTAGTCGAGATCGAGAACGGGCTTGCCCTTGTAGATGCCGCAGGACACCGCCGCCACGTGGTCGCGCAGGGGATCGACCGAGATGATCGAGCGACCGCGCATCCAGGTGAAGCAGTCGTGCAGGGCGACCCAGGCCCCGGTGATGGCAGCGGTGCGCGTGCCGCCGTCGGCCTGGATCACGTCGCAATCGACCGTGATCTGACGCTCGCCGATGGCCGGCAGGTTGGTGACGGCACGGAGCGAGCGGCCGATGAGGCGCTGGATCTCCTGTGTCCGGCCGGAGGGCTTGCCGGACGTCACCTCGCGGCGGGTGCGCTCATGCGTGGCGCGGGGCAGCATGGAATATTCGGCTGTGACCCAGCCCTTGCCGGAGCCCCGCAGCCACCCTGGGCCGCGCTCTTCCAGGGAGGCCGTACAGAGGACCTTGGTGTCGCCGAAGCTGACGAGGCAGGAACCCTCGGCATGGCGGGAGACGGCGCGCTCCAGGGTGACGGTGCGCAACTCGTCGTGTCCGCGCTTCGAGGGCCGCATGCCGCTCTCCTTCTCGTTTGAGGGTCGGGAGCGGGCTTTACGGGCCTAAGCCCAGCGCGGCAAGCGAGGGTCGCGAATGGGCCGGGCTGCCCGTGAAGCGGCCCGGCCCACCAAAGGGATCAGTAGCGGTAGCGGCGATGGCCGAAATGATGGCCGTGGCGGTGACCGAAATGGTGGCCGAAATGGCGGCGGTGATGATGGCCGAAGTGGCGACCGCGATGATGATGGTGGTGGCGGAAGCCGCGACCCCCGCGATGGTGCCAGTGGCGGCCATACTGAACCGCGGTGAGACCAGCGGCCGGCCCGGCGACTTCGGTGGACACGATAGCGGGCGCGGCCTGGGCACCCTGGGGAGCCCCGAACAGGGTCATGCCGACAAGCGCGAGGACGATGGCGAGGGATCGGATCAGACCGGATCGGGCTGAGTTTCTCATGGGGCAATCACTCCTAGGGACACGTTTCGACGATCGTCGTCAGCGCCCGGGACCGGACGATGAGGAAAGCCAACGAACCGAACCGCCAAACGGTCTCATGCCGAAGCACGGTTTCTTTGCTTGACGCGCGGCGGGATCAGGATGGAGGCATGGCTGTGCTCACGCCTTCGCCGCTGTGCGGCGATCGTCGGCGGCATTGTCTTCACGACGCCGGCCGGTCACAATCAGGCTTCAGGAACAGACCGTGACAGAGCCCGCCCGCCCCTTTTCGTCGTCGCAGCAGATGCAGGTGCTCAGTGCGCTGAACGAGCGCTCGCGCGAGATCTTCCGACAGATCGTCGAAAGCTACCTCTCGACCGGCGAGCCGGTCGGCTCGCGCAACCTCGCCCGCATCCTGCCGATGGCCCTGTCGCCGGCCTCGATCCGCAACGTGATGGCGGATCTGGAGCATTCAGGCCTCATCTTCGCGCCGCACGCCTCAGCCGGTCGGCTCCCCACCGAGCAGGGCCTGCGCTTCTTCGTCGACGCCATGCTCGAACTCGGGGATGTCGGGCGCGAGGAGCAGGAGCGGATCGAGGCGCAGATGCGCGCGGCCGCCTCGGGCCACACCTTCGATTCCGCCCTCGCGGAGGCCTCGATGCTGCTCTCCGGCATCTCGCGCGGCGCCGGGGTTGTGCTCACCACGAAGACCAACGTCCATCTCAAGCACATCGAGTTCGTGCGCCTGGATCCGACCCGGGCCCTGGTCGTGCTCGTCTCCGACGACGGCTCGGTGGAGAACCGTCTCCTCGACCTGCCGCCGGGCCTGCCGGCCAGCGCCCTGCAGGAGGCCTCGAACTACCTGAACGCCCGGCTGCAGGGCCGCACCCTCGGAACGCTGCGCGCCGAGATCGAGTCGGGCCGTCAGGCGATGAAGCGCGAACTCGACGTCATCACCGAGCGCCTCGTCGATGCCGGTCTCGCCGTCAGCGTCGGCCCCTCGGATGCGCGCCAGCTCATCGTGCGCGGCCAGGCCAACCTCCTCGACGATCTGCGCGCGGCCGAGGACCTCGACCGCATCCGTCTGCTGTTCAACGACCTCGAGACCCAGAAAGACGTGATCGAACTGCTGTCGCGCGCCGAGGGCGGCGAGGGGGTGCGCATCTTCATCGGCTCGGAGAACAAGCTGTTCTCGCTGTCTGGCTCCTCGATGATCGCGGCCCCTTTTCGCGATGGGTCCCAGAAGATCGTGGGTGTCGTCGGCGTCATCGGCCCGACGCGGCTGAACTATGCCCGCATCGTGCCGATGGTCGACTATACCGCTCGGGTCGTCTCAGGCCTCCTCGACCGCAAACGCTAAGACGAAACGCGAAGGGGCGGAGCCGAAGCCCCGCCCCCTAAACGTCCTGACCGGCGGGATCAGCCCCGAATCACGTCCACGATCTCGTAGGTGTCGGGATCGACGATGACGATGTCGTCGTCCACCAGCACGTAGCGGTAATCCTCGTATTCCGGCGCGATCCGGACGATGTCCGGCGGCAGGTCGTAGAGGGTGTAGCTACGGGCGATGGCCGTGCCGACCGTCAGCGCGAAAGCTCCAGCGGCGAGGCGCGGTATCCCGCGACGGAAGGCGCTCTGACGGAATTCCGTGCGCTGCGGCGCACCGAGCCGGCCATAGGCACCCCGGACGGCACCGCGATCGCCACGGTCGCCTCGAGCACCCCTGCCCTCGCGGTCGCCCCGGCCACCGCGCTCGTCCCGGTCCATCCGGCCGCCGCGATCCGCCTTACCGTCGCGATCCATCTTGCCATCACGATCGGTCTTGCCATCACGATCGGCCTTGCCGTCGCGATCCGCCTTGCCGTCACGATCCATCTTGCCGTCACGATCGCCCTTGCCATCGCGATCCGCCTTGCCGTCGCGGTCGCCCCGGCCGTCTCGCGTCGCCGCGCCACCATCCTCGCGGCCACCGCGCTCTCCGGCCGCCGAACCGGGACGGCCATCCTGGCGGCCTGCTCCACCCTCGGCACCACGGGCGCCGGGTCCTTCGGCCCCGCCGCGCTGAGCACCACCGGCCGGACCGGCCCCGGACTCCGGACCACCGGCCCCGCCGCGCATTCCGGCTCCGCCTGCCTCACCGCCGCCCGCGCCACCGCGCATTCCGGCTCCGCCGGCACCACCGCCCGCGCCGGCTCCGCCGCCCGCGCCCATGCCGGCTCCGCCCCCGGCGCCACCGCCCCCAGCACCTCCGGCGCCACCACCGGCGCCGCCGGCGCCACCACCGGGCCCACCCTGCGCGAACGCGCTCGCCGCACCAATCACCAGCGCGGCCGCCGTCACCGTGCTCCGTAAGAGCTTGTTCATGGGATCGATTCCGTTCTCGTTGTGCCAGACGCCGCTCGACGTCGATGCCACCCGCAACGAGGATCTTCGAGAAACCGTTCCAGGCTTTCTTGCGCTGATCTTTCCGCGCTGTAGCCGGAACCTATTCGCGAGCCCCGGCCAAGCTTAAATCTAGCTCCTCAACAGGCTGGTTTCATCGTTATCTTGGCTCCGGCCAGCAACCGTCTGGCAGCCCTTGTGAAATCCGCCTCACGCAGTAACGTCCGGCGCAAAGCGGGCCACGGAGCGGCTTCGCCGAGCACACAGGGGTGAGACGGATGACAGGTGGGGCCGAAAGCATGGCGCTCAGGGCGGACGAAGCCGCCGACAACCGCCGTCGGATCAAGGCGATCGTCGCCTCCTCGTCCGGCAATCTCGTGGAGTGGTTCGATTTCTACTGCTACGCGTTCTTCGCGCTCTACTTCGCGCCGGTTTTCTTTCCCGAGGGCGATGACACCAGCCAGCTTTTGAAATCGGCGGCGGTCTTCGCGGTCGGCTTCTTCATGCGCCCCATCGGCGGGTGGCTGTTCGGCCGTATCGCCGATCGCCTCGGCCGCAAGACCTCGATGCTGATCTCGGTGCTGATGATGTGCGCCGGATCGTTGATGATCGCGATCCTGCCGACCTACGCCACGGTCGGACATCTCGCCCCAGCCCTGCTGCTCCTCGCGCGGATGATCCAGGGCCTGTCGGTGGGCGGCGAGTACGGCACCAGCGCCACCTACATGAGCGAGATCGCCGTGAAGGGCCGGCGCGGCTTCTTCGCCTCGTTCCAGTATGTCACCTTAATCGGCGGCCAGCTCCTTGCCTCGCTGGTGCTAATCATTCTGCAGAGCTTCCTCACCGCCCAGCAGCTCACGGCCTGGGGCTGGCGCATCCCCTTCGTCATCGGCGCCATCGCGGCGGCGGTCGCGCTCTACCTGCGCTCGTCCCTCGACGAGACCGCAACCAAAGAGGACATGGCCAATAAGGAGTCCGGGACCTTCTCGGCCCTGTTCAAGCATTGGCGCGCCTTCTGCGTGGTGCTGGCCTACACCGCCGGCGGCTCGCTGAGCTTCTACACCTTCACGACCTACATGCCGAAATACCTCTTCAACACGGCACATATCGACAAGGTCACGGCCTCGCAGATCTCCACCGCCGCCCTGTTCGTCTACATGATCATCCAGCCGTTCTTCGGGTGGCTCTCGGATCGGATCGGGCGCAAGGCGAACATGCTGCTCTACAGTGGCCTCGGCACCCTGATGGTGGTGCCGCTGATGACGGCCATCGGCTCGACGCAGAACGCGGTCCTGTCCTTCGCGCTGATCATGATCGGGCTGATCGTCATCAGCTTCTACACCGGCATCAGCGGCATCGTGAAAGCCGAGCTGTTCCCGACCCAGGTGCGGGCGCTGGGCGTCGGCCTCTCCTACGCCATCGCCAACTCGCTGTTCGGCGGCACCGCCGAGGCGGTCGCCCTGTACCTCAAGCAAATCGGCTCCGAGAGCACGTTCTTCTGGTACGTGACGATCATGCTCGGCATCGCCTTCATCGGTTCGCTGATCATGCCGAACCCGAAGCGGCACGGATACCTCGACGGCGACGGCACGGTCGAAGAGGCGCTGACGCGCAAGACCCGCTTCTCGGCAGCCTGAGCAGACCCTTCGTCCGACCTACCGAAAGCACGCGGCGCCGACGCACCGCGTGCTTTTTTCATGTCGCCACGAGCGGCCTGCGGTTCGCCTTCGCCAATCTTCCGAACGCGAACGCTGTCGGGCGGGATTGCATGGCGCCGCCGACGACCTCAGCCCGTTTCGCCCAGCACCGCCCGACGCTGCCGATCCAGCTCCTCACTGTAGCGCTTCAGGGTATGGCTTTCCGTGAGGAAACCGATGACCTTGCGGCTCTTCAGATCCTCGACCACCGCCAGGGCCTCGCTCTCGGTCCGGTCGAAGATCGCCGTGGCGATCTTGGCGTTCATGTCGGCCGTGAGGACGTCGGCCGTGTGGCGCAACAGGGCGGAAAGGTCGGGGGAGCCGTCCTCGGCCTCACGCAAGGCGGCATGCGCCTCCGGCACCAGGATGATGCCGGCGTAGCGCCCCTCCCCGTCCACCATCACCACCCGCGAGGGCGAGCCGAGGGGGTGCTTGCGCAGGAAGGCGGGCAGCGTCTGGTCGAGGGGTGCTGTCGGCACCTCGCGGCGCATTAGCTTGCCCACCGTCAGGGTGCGGATCCAGCCGACATCGTGCGCACTGCGAATGCTCTCGCCACGCAGGTGGAAGCGCCAGGTGGCGAAGGAGTAGCCGAAGGTCTTGCGCACCGTCAGCGATGAGGCGATCACCGCGACGAGAACGAGGCCGGTGATCGGGAAGCTCCCGGTGAGCTCGAGGGCGAGGAACGTCATGGTCAGCGGGCCGCCGATCACCGCGACCGCCAGGGCGCTCATCCCGATCACCGCGTAGGCAAGCGGGGTCAGCCCGAAGGCGGCGAGGCCGGGCAGGATCAGCGGCATCCCGGCGGCGAAGATCTCGCCCGCGATCGCCCCGAGGAAGAGCGAGGCGAAGAACAGGCCGCCGCGGAAGCCCGACCCGATGGAGATCGCGGAGGCAGTCGCCTTGGCGACGAACAGCAGGACCAGGGCGGAGAGCCCGAGGGTGGTGCCGTGTGCGTCGAGGTGCAGGTGCAGCGCCCCGTGCCCCCCGGAGAGGACCTGTGGTGTGGCGAGGAGTGCCAGTCCGCCGACGCAGAGCCCGCCGAGGACCGGAACGCACAGGGTCGGCAGGCGCGTGGCGCGGAACGCCGCCTCCACCAGCGTCACTCCGCGCATGATGAGGATGCCGAGCCCGGCGCAGATCAGACCGAGGGCGAGGCTCGGCACCGTGTCGAGGGGGGTGAGCATCGTCGTGGTGATGGCGTCCGCCCGCTCGACGGTGACGAGGGAGGTCTGCGCCACCAGGGCGCGGGCGACGACGCTCCCGCACAGGGCGGCCACGACGACCGGGGTCAATGTCGCAATGGAGTAGGTGCCGATGATGAGTTCGAAGGCGTAGAACGCACCCGTCAGCGGCGCGCCGAACGCCGCCGCGATGGCGGCCGCCGCGCCGCAGCCGACCAGGGTGCGCTGATCGGCCCGGCGCAATTCGAAGGACAGACCGAGGCGCGAGGCCAGCCCGGCACAGAACTGGGTATAGGCCGCCTCCATCCCCACCGAGATGCCGCTCCCGTTGGAGATCGTATTCTGAACGACCACGATCGCGGAATCGCGGATCGACATCCGGCCGCCGTGCAGCGCGTTCGCTTCGATGGGGTCGACGACGGCGCGGCGGGGGCGGCCGCGCCAGCGCAGGGCGAGGTTGAACAGGGCGAGCAGGATGCCGCCGAACGCTGGCGCCAGGAGCAGCACCAGGACCGGAAGGTCGGTGGCCGCACTGAGGCGCAGTCCGGGCGGCAGCCCGTACAGCAACTCGCGCATGACCTGCGTCGCCTGACTCATCGCCGCCACCGCCGCGCCTCCACAGCACCCGATCAGCGCGGCGAGCACGATCAGGCCGATCTCGCTGCCGCGGACCAGGGCGCGCAGGTGTCCGGGCGCCTGCACGAGAACCTGTCTGGCGATCGGCGGGCGGGACGGGACGGGTTGTGGTGGCATCGACCGGTGTCGGAGGCGGGGGCCGGGAGGTGAGCGCTTGGGAGACGGACCCGCGCCCTGCTTAGCCTGCCCGATGTCACGACGTCGACCGCCAAGCGCGAACACCCCCGGGTGGGGATAGCGCACACTTTTGCCGACGATCCGCCGAAGGCGGGTTGAAATGCGGCGCGGCTCGGGATAGATCGCCCGCAGTGCCGCTGTAGCTCAGTTGGTTAGAGCGCTTGATTGTGGATCAAGAGGTCCCCCGTTCGAGCCGGGGCAGTGGTACCATTAACGCCTACGTATCGTGACGCTGTCACAGCGGCCGTGCATCGCATGGCCGCTTTATACGTTTTGGCGGGCCGTCTCAGTTGGAGATGTGCCAAAACGCTCTCGACACCGTGGCGAAGTTGCCACGGGATTGCCCCAAACTGGGCCGTGTTGTCGCCACATCTGTCAAGCTAATCTCAATCCGTTGCCAGGGAACGGGGTTGGGTCGCACAGATGCAGGGTCGAAACGTCGGATCGTCACGGACCGTCTTCGCCAAAGGCCCGCACCTCGCCAAAGGGCTCCTCGTCGCAGGCTCGAGCCTGCGGGCCACGACCGCAACATCCGACGCCCTGATGCTGTCCGGCCGGGTCGGTAGCGCTCATGGCAGCCGCCCCGCCCTCACCCGCTCCGTGCTCTCGATGTTGCTCCTGGCCGGCGGCCTCGGTGCCATCGTCTCCTACGGGATCGGGCCCGAGGCGGCGGTGGTCCAATCGGCACAGGCGATGACCGAAATCACGATGCCGAAGCCGCGTGTCCAGCCGGTCTCGGTCGTCCTCAAGGCCAGCCCGGTCGCACCGGCGGCGCCCGCCATGATGACCGCCTCCTCCGCCTTCGCGGCGGTCCACGACCTCGACACCGAGCTCGGCTCGAACGCGGTGGACCGCGTCTCCTACGACTTTCTCCTGACCGAGAGCGCGGTCGGCGACCCGAACGACGTCCTCGAGTTCGGCCCGATGCGGATCCGCCGCCACCTCGTCCAGAAGATCATCCGCGCCGCGCAGGCGGTCCAGACCGACCCGGTTCTGCTCATGGCGGTGGCGGACAAGGAATCCAGCTTCAAGACCGAAGTGCAGGCGCAGACCTCCTCGGCAACCGGGCTCTACCAGTTCATCGAGCGGACCTGGCTCGGCGTGATCCGGGACTTCGGGCCGAAATACGGTCTCGCCAGCGACGCCGCCCTCGTCGTGGCGGGGGATAACGGCCGCCCCACGGTGACGGATGCGGCCGAGCGCACCCGCATCCTGGAGATGCGCCGCGACCCCTATCTCTCGGCCCTGATGGCCGGCGAGATGCTGAAGCGCGATGCCGCCCGGATCGCCCTGCGCATCGGCCGCGAACTCACCCTGGGCGAAGTCTACCTCGCTCACTTCCTCGGCCCCGACGATGCCGAGGATTTCCTGGCCTCCGTCGTCGACAAACCGAAGACCGCCGCCGCCCAGATGCTGCCGGGCCCGGCACGCGCCAACAAGTCGATCTTCTTCGCCGCCCAGCGAGGGCGCCGCAAGGCCACCAGCCTTTCGGTGGCTCAGGTCCACGAGAAGTTCGAGGCCATGATGAGCACGCGCGGTGCCCGCTATCGCGACGTGCGCTCGGTGGCCGGCGTGATGGCCTATGCCGACGCTGCCGTCGATTGACGGACGGCGCCCTCCCAGAATCGTCACGTGCTTGAGAAAAGGCACATGGCTTTCGGTCGGCGGGATGATTTCTGGCAACTGAGCGTGGCGTCCCGGCTTTAATGTCCGTGCGGCCCGTGCAGGGCGCGTCACGAGCACACTTGTCGGAGGCTTCGCTTGCCGGACCTGAAAGGCACCCCGCCGGACCGATCCTCGTCCACCCGTCCGGCCGCGCCCGCGGACACCCTCAGCCCAGGCCTGTCCCTCGACCGGATCGGACAGGCGCTGGCCGCCTTCTACGACGATCTCATCGCCGAGGGGGTGCCCGAGCACCTCGCCAGCCTCGTTCGCAATGTTCGGCCCGAGCCGGCGGCGCCCGTCAAATCCGACCGGGTGGCCCTGGTGGTGGAGGACGACGAGGCGACGCGGCAACTCGCCGAGGCCCTCCTCAGTGACACGGATCTCGGCGTCATCGGTTGCGACAATGCCGAAGCGGCCCTCGCGATCATGCAGGAACAGGGCGGGCGCGTCGCCCTCGTGTTCGCGGATGTCCGTCTCGCGGGACCGATGGACGGCCTGCAACTCGCCGCGGCCATCACGCTGCTGTGGCCGACGGCCCGAATGGTGGTAACCTCCGGCCGGAAGGCGGAGCGGCCAGCCAATCTGCCGCCGCAGGCGGTCTTCATCCCGAAACCGTGGCGGCCCTTCGATCTACTGGTCGAGGCCGAGCGCGCCACCACCGAGCGCCAGCCGATCGTTCCATGATCACCGGGTTTCGCGGGGACAATCCGCGGAGCCTTCGCGCGCAGGGCGACCTGCGACCCCGGCGCACCTTTTGCATCGTGTTCGGCCAGCGTCCGTGCCGACACGCCCGCGCCAGATGCGCGGTGGAGCCTCCCCGCCTTGCCGATCCTCTCCGTTCGCCACGTCACGACCTACCGCTACCGCCAGCCCGTGGCGTTCGGCGAGCACCGCATCCTGTTCCGCCCGCGCGACAGCTACGACCAGCGCCTGATCGCGGCGACGCTCAAGATCACGCCCGAGCCGAGCAATTTGCGCTGGCTGCACGACGTGTTCGGCAATTGCGTCGCGGTCGCGTCGTTCACGGGCCGCGCCGCGCAGCTGACCTTCGAGTGCGCGATCACCCTCGACCACACGCCGGAATCCGCGCCGGTCTTCCCGATCTCGGCGCACGCCGCCTACTACCCCTTCGGCTACAGCGCGGAGGACATACCCGATCTCAGCCGCGCGATGGAGCGCCAGTACTCCGACCCTCGCAACGAGGTAGATGCCTGGGCACGCGCCTTCGTGCCCGCGGAGGGCCGCATCGGCACGCAGGATCTCCTCGCGGACATGACGCGTAGCGTTCGCCGCAACTTCGCGTATCTCGCGCGGTCAGAGAAGGGCGTGCAGGACCCCGTGACCACCCTGCGGCTGAAGCGCGGCTCCTGCCGCGACTTCGCGGTGTTGATGATCGAAGCCGTGCGTGCGCTGGGCATGGCGGCACGGTTCGTCTCGGGCTACCTCTACAACCCCCGGGGGGATCGCAACCGCCACGTGGGGGGTGGCTCGACTCATGCTTGGGTGCAGGTCTACCTGCCGGGGGCGGGTTGGATCGAGTTCGATCCCACCAACGGCATCGTGGGCAATCGCGACCTGATCCGTGTCGCGGTCGCCCGCGATCCCCGTCAGGCGGTGCCGTTGCATGGTTCGTTCTTCGGTTTCCCCGCGGACGACCTCGGCATGACGGTGAACGTTCAGGTCGATGAGATCGAACCCAGCCCGGATGTGCCGGGGTCGCCGGAACCGAAACTGGTGCGTTGACAGATCGGCCGCGGCCGGACCCGCGGGCAAGCAGAACCGCAGCGTGTGTTTCTCGACAGGATCAGGTGGTTGTCATGAAAATCAGGACTGGGTTCGACATCGCCTTCGAATCGGTTCAACCGACGCCCATGATCCTGGCACTCAGTGTGCACCCCTCACGGATGCCCGATGTGCTCACCCCGCACGTCATCAACTTCGATCCGCCCATTCCGTACCAGGATTACCGCGACAGCTTCGACAACATCTGCACCCGCATCGTCACCCCTCCGGGCCGGCTGACGATCTCGGCGGATTTCGTGGTGCAGGATTCCGGGCAGCTCGACGCCTACGCGCCGTACGCGCAGCAGATCGACGTGCAGTACCTGCCCAGCGACGTGCTCGTGTTCCTCCTCGGCAGCCGCTACTGCGATACCGACAAGCTCTCCGAGACGGCCTGGTCGCTGTTCGGCGGCACGCAGCCCGGCTGGGCCCGGGTCCAGGCGATCTGCGACTACGTCCACGATCGCATCCGCTTCGACTACATGTGTGCCGACGCCACCCGCACGGCCTGGGACGGATTCATGCAGCGTCACGGCGTCTGCCGTGATTTCGCGCACCTGGCCGTCGCGTTCTGCCGCTGCATGAACATCCCGGCCCGGTACTGCACGGGATATCTCGGCGATATCGGCATCCCGGCGGTGCCCGATCCGATGGATTTTTCGGCTTGGTTCGAAGTCTACCTGGATGGGGTCTGGTACACGTTCGACGCGCGCCACAACACGCCCCGCATCGGTCGCATCGTGATGGCACGCGGGCGCGACGCTACCGACGTCGCGATCACCACGAACTTCGGCTACGCGCACCTCGCCCGCTTCGACGTGCATACCGACGAGGTCTACTGAAGACCGCAACCGATGTTGTCGGACCGGACGGGAGCAGGGTGCGCTTGACCGCTCGGGAGAGCGTCCACCGAGTGCCGCCACGAAGATGACGAAATCGTCGAGGTGCGATGGAACCACCAGCCTACGCTTACGCTTGTATAGCAAAGGTTACGGCACAGGTAAGGTATCCACGATGAAGACCTTGGCGACTGCCCTGGCGGGCATACTCGGTGTCTGCGCACTCTCCGCGAGTCCTGCTCTCGCGAATCCCTATGATCCCTTCGGCAGCAACGCTGGCGATGACTATGGCAGCGATCCGGCTTATGCCTACGGTCGCGCCACCGACGATCCCTACGGCTACCAGGGCACGGTCGGCCAGGGCGTGCAGGCCGCGCCTCAGGCACAGGTCGCTCCGATCCCGCGCGAGATCGTTGCCTTCAACGGCAGCTACAAGCCCGGAACCATCGTGGTTTCCACGGCCGAGCGCCGTCTGTACTTCGTGATGCCGAACGGCGAGGCGATCCGCTACGGCGTCGGTGTCGGACGGCCTGGCTTCACGTGGTCCGGCGTGAAGACCGTGACGGCGAAGAAGGAATGGCCGTCCTGGACCCCGCCGGCCGCGATGATCGCGCGTCGTCCCGACCTGCCGCGCTACATGGCCGGTGGTGTCGAAAACCCCCTGGGCGCCCGCGCCATGTATATCGGTAGCACCGAATACCGCATCCACGGCTCGAACGAGCCGGACACGATCGGTCAGGCCGTCTCGTCGGGCTGCATCCGGATGACCAACGAAGATGTGACCGATTTGTACGAGCGGGTGAAGGTTGGCGCGAAGGTGGTCGTCCTCAACTGAATCCCGCTCGAAATCCGCGTTACATACGAAAGACGCCGCGCACTCCCGAGGGAGGGCGCGGCGTCTTTCGTTTGATCCGTAGAGCCGACACCACCACCTCGATGGATCGGCATCCTGCGGATCGCTTTCGCCCTGGCACCGATGCCGCGCAACGCGCAGCGAAAGCTGCCGCTCGTCGCGCGAATCAGGGCACGACGCGCCCGACCGCTGTCTGGGGCGAACTCAAGGGTGCCATCGGCATATTGCAGAAGCAACGGGCACCGAGCGGCCGCGGGCCGGGCAGCGGGCAGGAATAGGGCTGCAGACCGCTGAGCCCGGATTGAACCGCATCGCAGTTCAGGCCGACCTCACGCCGGGGCGCGGGCCGGGCGTAGCCGTCATCCCGGTAATCCGGGCGCGGCGGGCGGCGATCGTCGTAGTAGCGGCGCGGCGGGGGCCGGTCGTAGCCGTCGTCGTAGTATTGCGCGCTGGCGCCTTGAGCACCAAAGAGGCTCGCCAGGAGCGTGAGGAAGAGACTGATTCGGTAGATGCACCGCATGGCGTTTCGCCCCTCTCGACAGCGCCGGCCTCGAAGGGGAAGCGCGGCTGCTCGGCGGCCAGGGTTAGGAGACCCGACCGTCCGGGGCAAGCGCGGGCGCGCACAAGAGAACAGCCCGACCCGCGCGCGGCGGAACGGGCTGCGAGATAGGCGCCGCCGGAGCGGCGCCTCGGCTGTGATCAGGAGTTGGTGGCGTTGCGCATGGCCTGCTCGGCATCGCTGCCGGCCTTGCGGGCGGCCTCGGTGCTCTGCTCCATTGCCTTGCGGGCGTGCTCGGCAGTCTCCTGCATGGCGCCCTTGGCCTTCTCGGCGCTCTGCTGCATCGCGGTCTGCGCCAGACCGCCGAACTCCTTGGCCTGAGCCTGGATCGCGGCGAACTGGCTGCGGACGAACTCGGCCTGATGCTGCATGGCTTCCTGCAGGTCGCGCGAGCGAACCAGCTTCTGGGCCAGGTCGAAGGCGGCCGTCACGTTCTGCTCGGCGAACTCGAAGCCGCGCGCGGAGACGTCCTGGGCATTGGTGCGGGCCATCTCGGCGGAACCCTGCACGGTATCGGCCGTGCGGCGGGCGGCGCTGATGAACGAGTCGAACGCCTTGCGCGCCTGGTCGACGCTCTTCTCGGCGAAGTCGCGCATCTCGGCGGGCACTTCGTAGTTCGGGGTGCTGCTCATTATCCTCTCCTTGTTCACACTTGTTGATGGCTTGTTGTGCGCTGCAACATAGCACAGCTCCAGCCCTATGCCACCCTGCTGCGGCGCATTAACGTTGACAACAGGTAAACGCGCTTCATCCCCCTCGGTGGCTTACCGGAGGGCTGCAACGCAGTAAAAAGGGCGTCACGTCTCGAGAATCGTCACGCGAAACGGGTGCGGATGTTGGAAAAGATTGGGTCGGAGGCGGTGCTGGAGAACGACGCAGCGAAGGTGCTGATCCGGCGTGCCGCCGGGAGTGATTCGGTTCTCGCATCTCGCATGACTGATTCGGAGGCAGTGGTTCTCGTGCTCGACGGGGCGGGCGAACGCATCCTGCATGCTTCGGAGGCAGCGACGGGCCTGCGCCAGGCGATCTCCGATTCGCACGGCCACGTCCTGCCGGCGTTGCGGGTCGGAGCCCAGATCGCCCATGCAAGGCCGCGCCTCGACAATCCCCTGCTCCTGCGTCTTCACATCGATCCGCGACGGATCGCGCCGCCCGCCCTCGTCACGATTCTGCGCACGCGAACCGAGGCGGGCATCGATGCCCTGATCCTGCTCGCCGCCACGCCCCTGCCCCGTCTGCGCACCCGCCCGGTACCTGACCCCGTCGAGGTAGCGACTCGGCTAGTTCCCCTCGACGTTCCGCCCGACGCAACGAACCTCATTCCGGCAGGAGCAAATCTTCGAGAGGATCCCGACGCCGTGTTCCGACGCTTCACTTGGAAGAGCGAGGCGGACGGCACGGTGTCGGATCTCTCGTGGGCACCGGGCGATCGCCTGCGGCAGCAGCTGCTGGGTCGGACGTGGCGGGCCCTCGCGGACGCCAGAACATTGCGGGACGCGGACGGGCTGCTGGCGGCTCTCGGCGAGGCCAGAACCTTCCGCGCTATTCCCGTGACCCTCGTCGCGGGCGGCGACCGCGTCTTCGAAATGGAGCTGTCCGGATCGCCGGTCGATCGGTCCGGGCGCGGTTTTCGCGGCTTCGGTCAGGTTCGATCCGTAACGCCACCGGCGGCGTCTCCGCTGATCGTGGAGCTTGAGTCGATCCCTGGGGCGGCCCCCAACGCGGCTTCACCGACCGTGGTGCAGGATCGATCCGTGGAGGCGGGGCAGTCCCAGGCGGTCGAGATGGTGCCCCCGGGGATCGAGACGACCCAAGAGGTTGGGGCCTCCCCGCTCGATCCGAGCCTCTCCAGCCACGAGCACGCGGCGTTCCGTGAGATCGCGCGCGCGCTTGGGGCGCGATTTGCCGGCGATGACGCGGGCGCAGCGCCGACCGAGCGTGGCCTGCCCTGCGCCGTGATGCCGTTCCCCGCATCGGCTTTTCGCAGCGTGGATGCTGTGAGCCCGGATGCCGCCATGGTGGCGACCCTGGAGCGCCTGCCGGCCGGAATCCTGGTCTACCGCGACAATACCGTGCTGTTCGCCAACCGGCGCCTTCTCGATCTGACCGGCTACGCGGACACGGCAACGCTGGACGCGGCCGGGGGGATCGCGCGGCTGTTCGGTGGTCTGATGCCGCATGCCCGAGCCGAGAGCGACACCCCGGTCGTTCTCACGGCCCGCGATGGCGGCCGGTTCGGCGCCCTGATCGAGCACTCCGTCCTCGACTGGGCCGGGCAACCGGCCGAATTGCTCCTGGCGCGGGATTCCGAATCCAGCGATGCCGTCCGCGCCAGCGCCGCCGACGCCCTGGCGCAGGATTTTGCCGGCCGTAGGGGCGCCGAGGCGATCGCGGTGCTCGACCGGATCGAGGACGGGATCGCCACCCTCGACGGGCAGGCCCGCATCCTCGCGTTGAACCGCAGCGCCGCCGTGACTTTCGGATTGGCGGCCCGGGAGATCGTCGGTGCGAGCTTCCTCAGCCTGTTTACACCCGAGAACGCGGTCGACCTGCTCGCGCGACTGCACGCGGAGCCCGGGGCCGAGCCGGTGGACGCCGCCGTCACGGCGCGAGCCACCGGTATCGCGTTGCGGGTCAAGGTGCTTCCGATGGAGGAGGATGGGCCTGTTCGTCTCTGCGCCGTGATCACCCGCGCCATCCCCCTAAGTCGACCCGAGGCGATTGATGCGGGGGCCGACGCGGATGAGAACGCCGCACGCCGGCAGCCCTTGGATCTCCTCGCCCAGGTGACCCACGAGATTCGAGCGCCGATCGATGCCATCCTGGCAAGGGCAGACCGCATGCTCGGCGAACCGCACGGCCCCCTCGGATCCGAGCGCTACCGCGCGTCACTGCGGGAGATCCATGCCTCCGGCACCCAGGTGCTCGACCGCATGAACGGCCTCCTCGAACTCGCGCAGATCGAGGCCGGGCGCCTCGATCTGCGCGTGGCGCCGATCCCGCTGAACGAGGTCGTCGCGCTCTGCGTCGCGCAACTTCAGCCCCAGGCCGCCCGGGAGCGCATCGTGCTGCGCACCAGCTTCTCCGCCGACCTCGACATCCTGATGGCCGACGAACGCTCGGTGCGCCAGGCCACCCTCAATGTCATCGCCAACGCCATCGCGTTCACGCCAGCCGGCGGACAGGTCATCGTCTCGACCGGCATGGCGGATCGTGGCGATATCGCACTTCGCGTGCGTGATACCGGCTTGGGCATGACAGCCGAGGAGGTCGAGGGTGCGCTGCAGCCGTTTCGACAGATTGGGAAGGAAGGCTCTCGCAAGGGGACCGGGCTCGGCCTACCACTGACCAAGGCCCTGGTGGAGGCCAATCACGGGCGGTTTCGCATCGACAGCCGACGGGACGAAGGCACCCTGGTGGAGATGCTTTTTCCCGGCGCCGCCGCAACCCGGCGGGCTTGAGCGCAGACCACGCGGGCGCGGAAACCCGCGCCCCGACTTCGCGTTGGACCTTCAATCATGGAGATTCCGATGCGTGCTTCGATCCTCGTCCTCGCTTTCGCGCTGAACCTGCCTATCGCCGCCCAGGCACAAGAGGCCGGGCGCCTGCCGCCGGACACGAATATCGGCTCGGCCGGCCAATTTCGGAACATCACCTCGACCGGTGTTACGAAGCCGCCGGGCGGCGGGGGCGCGCCTAACGAGAACCGTGTTTCGGATTCCACCCGTAAGCAGCAAGCAATCGACCGGAAGGTGGAAACCGGAATCTGCATTGGGTGCAATTAAAGCGCGCGTGAACAATTTTGCCTGTCTGTCCCGGAACTTTCCCGATCCGCGCTTGCGGCCGGTATGTCCTTGTGCCTAAGACGGTATTCGGAAGACCCGGCTGCGTGAACAGTCGCGATACGATCGGGCACCGACAGGGAAGAAGCGATGGACGAGAAGGTGGTCGAAGTCCGTTCGGCATGGAGCGAGGGCGCCCATGTCGACGACGCAAAGTATCTGGCCATGTATCAGGCGTCCGTGAGCGACCCGGAGACATTCTGGGCCGAACACGGCAAGCGCATCGACTGGATGACCCCCTTCACGCGTGTGAAGAACACCAGCTTCGAGCCCGGCAATATCGCGATCAAATGGTTCGAGGACGGGCGCACCAACGTCGCCCATAACTGTATCGATCGCCATCTCGAGACCCGTGGCGACCAGGTCGCCATCATTTGGGAAGGCGACGACCCGAACGAGTCCAAGCACATCACGTATCGCCAGCTTCACTCCGAAGTGGGCAAGATGGCCAACGTGCTGCGCAATCGCGGCGTGGCCAAGGGCGACCGGGTTACGATCTACCTGCCGATGATCCCGGAAGCCGCTTACGCGATGCTCGCCTGCGCGCGCCTCGGCGCAATCCATTCCATCGTGTTCGGTGGATTTTCGCCGGACTCGCTGGCCGGGCGCATCGAGGGTTGCGCCTCCAAGATGGTAATCACCGCCGATGAGGGTCTGCGCGGTGGCCGCAAGGTGCCGCTGAAGGCCAATGTCGACGCCGCCATCGCCCGCTTGCCGAAGGACAGCGTGGACCACGTCGTGGTCGTGCGCCGGACCGGCTCGTCGATCGCCATGGAGCCCGGTCGCGACGTCTATTACGACGAGGCCGCCGCACAGGTGACGGACGATTGCCCGGCCGAGCCCGTCGAGGCCGAGCACCCGCTCTTCATCCTCTACACCTCCGGCTCGACCGGTCAGCCGAAGGGCGTCGTTCACACCACCGGCGGTTACCTCGTCTACGCGTCGATGACGCACCAGTACGTCTTCGATTACCGCGAGGGTGAGGTCTACTGGTGCACGGCCGATGTCGGCTGGGTCACGGGCCATTCCTACATCGTCTACGGGCCCCTTGCGAACGGCGCGACGACGCTGATGTTCGAGGGTATTCCGACCTACCCCTCGAACTCGCGTTTCTGGGACGTCGTCGACAAGCACAAGGTCAACATCTTCTACACCGCGCCAACCGCGATCCGCTCGCTCATGGGCGGCGGTGAAGGCCCGGTGAAGAAGACCTCCCGTGCCTCGCTGCGCGTCCTCGGCTCGGTCGGCGAGCCGATCAACCCGGAAGCCTGGGACTGGTACTACAAGGTGGTCGGCGAATCCCGCTGCCCCATCGTGGATACTTGGTGGCAGACCGAGACCGGCGGCATCCTCATCACGCCGCTTCCCGGCGCTACGAAGCTCAAGCCCGGTTCGGCCACGCGCCCGTTCTTCGGTGTCCAGCCCGTCGTGGTCGATGCCGAGGGCAAGACCCTGGAAGGCCCATGCGAAGGTAACCTCTGCATCAAGGATTCCTGGCCCGGCCAGATGCGCACGGTCTACGGCGACCACGAGCGCTTCGAGCAGACCTACTTCTCCACCTACCCGGGCAACTACTTCACCGGCGATGGCTGCCGCCGGGACGCGGACGGCTATTACTGGATCACCGGCCGCGTCGACGACGTCATCAACGTGTCGGGCCACCGGATGGGCACGGCGGAGGTCGAATCCTCCCTCGTCGCGCATCCGAAGGTGTCCGAGGCGGCCGTGGTCGGCTACCCGCACAACGTCAAGGGCCAGGGCATCTATGCCTACGTCACCCTGATGGAGGGCGAGGAGGGCTCAGACGAATTGCGCAAGGAACTCGTGACCTGGGTCCGCAAGGATATCGGTCCGATCGCCTCGCCGGATTTGATCCAGTTCGCGCCGGGCCTACCCAAGACCCGCTCGGGCAAGATCATGCGCAGAATCCTGCGCAAGATCGCCGAGGACGAGTTCTCGTCGCTGGGCGACACCTCGACCCTTGCCGAACCGGCGGTGGTCGATGACCTCATCGAGAATCGGCAGAACCGGACGCACTGAACGACGTCGGGTTTCTCGAACGCGCGGCCTGCCGGCAGCGCGTCGAGATTGGGAAAGCGCGTGTGGCGGACCGCGGCGCCCACGGCGACTTCGCCGCGCAGGACCGCG
>NZ_BPQL01000010.1 GCF_022179225.1 Methylobacterium goesingense | reverse complement strand
CCAAGGACTTCGAGCGGGCGCTCGAGGAGACGGTGCGCTGGTACCTCGACAACGAGGCCTGGTGGCGTCCGATCCGCGAGGGTCGCTACACCGGCGAGCGCCTCGGCCTCGGCCTGGCCCCCAAGGAGGCCTGAACCGCGGATGTCGGATCCCATGGACATCCTCATCCTCGGCGGGGCCGGCCAGGTCGGCACCGAGCTGCAGGCCCCCGGCCTCTGGGGGGCGAACGTGCGCCTCCACGCCCCGACCCGCGGCGAGCTCGACATCACGGACGGGGCGGCACTCGCGGCGGCCCTCGGCCAGCGCGCCTACGCGGCGGTGGTCAACACGGCCGCCTACACCGCTGTCGACAAGGCCGAGAGCGACATCGCCGCCGCCTGGAGCCTGAACGCGGTGGCGCCGGCGCTGCTGGCCGCCGCCACGGCCCGGGCCGGCATCCCCCTCGTCCACGTCTCCACCGACTACGTCTTCGACGGGGCGGGCACGGGCGCCTGCACCCCCGAGACGCCGGTGAACCCGAGGAGCGTCTACGGCGCCAGCAAGGCGGCCGGCGAGATGGCGGTGCGCAGTGCCAACCCGCGCCACGCCATCATCCGCACCGCCTGGGTGGTGAGCCCGCACCGGGGCAACTTCGTCAAGACGATGCTGCGGCTCTCGGCCGAGCGCGACCGTCTCAGCGTGGTCGACGACCAGCACGGCAACCCGACCAGCGCGGGCGACCTCGCCGCGGGCCTGGCGGTCATCGCCCAGAGGCTCGCCACCGACCCGGGCGCGCCCACGGGCACGCACCACTTCGTCAATGCGGGCGCCACCACCTGGTGCGGCTTCGCCCGCGGTATCGTCGCGGCCGCCGCCCGGCGCGGGGGGCGGGACATTCCCGTCGACCCGATCCCCACTAGCGCCTTCCCGACCCCGGCCCGGCGCCCGGCCAACTCGCAGCTCTCGACCCAGAGCCTGGCGCAAGCCTACGGCCTGACCCCCCGGCCCTGGACCGAGGCGCTGGAGGACATCCTCGACCGGCTGATCGGACCCGGGCAGCAGCCCAAGGAGACACAGGCATGAAGGGCATCGTACTAGCCGGCGGCACGGGCACGCGCCTGCACCCGGCGACCCTGTCGATCAACAAGCAGCTTCTGCCGGTCTACGACAAGCCGATGATCTACTACCCGGTCTCGGTGCTGATGCTGGCGGGCATCCGCGAGATCCTGATCATTTCCTCGCCCGAGCACCTGGACAACTACAAGCGCCTGTTCGGCACGGGCGAGCAGTTCGGGCTGTCATTCACCTACGCGGTGCAGCCCCGCCCCGAGGGTCTCGCGCAGGCCTTCATCATCGGCGCCGAGTTCGTCGGCGACGACAGCGTCGCTCTTGTGCTCGGCGACAACCTGTTCTTCGGCAACGGCATGAGCGCGTTGCTCAAGCGCGCTCGCGAACGCACGACCGGCGCCACGGTGTTCGCCTACCACGTCGACAATCCGGCGGCCTACGGCGTCGTGACCCTGGACAAGGAGGGCCGTCCCCTGCGGCTCGTCGAGAAGCCGCCGGAGCCCGAGAGCCCCTGGGCGGTGACGGGGCTGTACTTCTACGACAACCAGGTGGTGGACATCGCCGCGGCCGTGAAGCCCTCGGCGCGGGGCGAACTCGAGATCACCAGCATCAACGAGGCCTACCTGGAGCGGGGCCAGCTGCACGTGGAGCGGATGAGCCGCGGCTATGCCTGGCTCGATACGGGCACGCACGACAGCCTGCTGGAGGCCTCCGAGTTCGTGCGCACCCTGCAGCACCGGCAGGGCCTGCAGGTGGCCTGCCTGGAGGAGATCGCCTACCTGCAGGGCTTCATCGGCCAGGAGCAACTCATCGCCCGCGGCAAGCTCTTCGCCAAGACCGCTTACGGCCAGAACCTCCTCAAGCTCGCCAAGGAAGATCCCGAAACCCTCCTGTCGCGCTGACACGACACACCCCGGGCTCGATCGCCTTCGGCACCGGACGGACGGCCCTCACGGGGCACCTTGGTTCCGCACGGCCGCAGGAGGGGGTCTCCCCGACGCGCGGCCGTTCGGCTATAGGAACGACCATGGACAATATCATCCGCCCGACCTTCGGCGCCCCGCGCCGACCGGAACAGCCCGATGCCCGGCGCGTCCAGGTTTTCACGCAGCGCGTCTACGGGGAGGCGAATGGCTGCCGGGTCTGTCTCGTCCACGACGCGGACGCCCCCGAGGGCGATGTCTACAAGGTCGTGGTGGGCTTCCTGTCCGACGACGAGGTCAGCACCGTGGCGATCCTGCCGGCGACGCCGGAAGGGGATACCGATTCCGAGATCGTAGCCTTGGCGATCCTGCGCACCCTTGCCATGCTCGAGACCGGCACGACACCACCCGGTACCGCCTGACTCGCTCCGCGGATCGCCGGTCCCCGCGATTACCCGGCGAACCACACTTGCGTCCTGCGGGAAAGCCATGCTATCGCCCCTCCACCGGAACGGACCGGGGCCGATCCAGGCCGGTGCGACGCACCGATCAGACGGAAACAACCGGATCCATCCTCGAGCCACGCGAGGATTTTGGGGGATAGTTTAACGGTAGAACAGTGGACTCTGACTCCTCTAGTCCAGGTTCGAATCCTGGTCCCCCAGCCACTGATTTAACTACTGCCAGCAACATCTAAGAGTGATTCGTTTCACACTTAAAGCTGGCGCGGCATCACAAAAAATTTGAGACAAGCTTTCCGGAGCCTTGGCTTAGCCATCTACGTAAATATACTTCGTGCAATATCTATTTGCACGCTTTGCTGTCAAATTTTATATTTCACAATTTAGTTCGACGCGGCGGGTGACTGTCCGGTCCCACGTATCGTCGGCCCCGCCGAATTGCAGATGCCGCCCCGACGGCGGTTCAGGTTCGGTCAGGCGGAGACCGCGATCCGACGTTCGATCCCGCGGTGTATCGATAAGATCGCGTGCTATGCTGCGGCACAGGCGCCATCGGCTCGGTTCTTTGATGAGTTCGGCGAACGATGGGGCGGACGCTGGCGAATTGCGCCGAAGGCCAGTTCGCGTCGCGATCTGCACGCAGGCTGCGGTCCGCTTCCGAGGCAGCCCTCGTAAATGTTTGTAAGAGCGGGCTGGGTCGGTGGGAGGCCGTCCGCTCTTCCACCAGGTCTATGTATCGTCGCCAAGGCGATCGACACAGCGAAGCCATGAAACTCGACGTTCGCACGGATTGCCGCGCCCGACCGCTTCGCTCTCGAGACAGTCCGATGCGCGGCAAGCCTTCTTCCTCAGAGGCGGACACCGGTTCGAGATCATGCTTTTGGCAGGAGCCTCTTCGACAACAGACAGACTTGACCACGCTGCCGCACTCAATCAGCTCGGTGCTCGGAGCCGTTGCATCAGCGCCAGCATCGTTGCCGCATCCGGCATCGGTACCAGGCTCGACACGGTTTGGCTCAAGCCCTCGACCGACGGGCCGCCGCGCCCCACGCTGCCGAGCTTGCCCCGGAAGCCGTGCTCGCTCCAGGCGAGTTCCTGCAAGTCCGGATCGGTGAGGGCCGCGACGAGGGGATCCGCCGCCGCGGCGAGGCTGATGATCGGGTGCGAGGAGGTCACGGTCGGCGCGGGGTAGAGCATGACTGGGCGGATCCTGGCACTCTTCAGTGCGCTCCAGCGCTCCGGGTTCGCGAGGATGAACTCGACGAGCTGGCTCTCGTAGGCGGCGATCAGTGGCTTCCCGCCCATTCCCTCCGTCAGGTAGCTGTTCCAGTGCGTGCCGCTGGACGCCTCCTTGTAGCCCATGCGTTCGAAGATCGTCGCGATCTTGTCGCCATCGCGGACTACAGATTCCGGACTGGCGACATCGCCCGAGAAGAGGTTGGCAAGAAGGGCGGCGAAGCTGAAGCCGGAGTTCGACTTCAGCGGATCGGTCGTCGTGACGATCACGCGGCCGTAGAGGTCCGGTACGCCGAGGTCCTTCCAGGACAGGCGCTTGACGATGGCCTCCATCAGCTCAGCCATCTTGACGATGTAGAAAGCGTTCTCGCGCCGCTCGACGTAGCCGGCTTTCTCCAACGCCTCGGCCACGGGGGACCAGCTGTAGATCACCAGCGGCGAGTTGAAGACGACGTCGTCGCGGCGCACCGGCAGGGCGTTGCGCCGGGCAAGCTGTGCCATCACCGAGCTTGCCGGCCAAAGCCATTGCGGCTCCTGCCGGGTGAGGGCAGCGTCGCTCACCATCTCGACCGAGCCGGCCCGGCGCGCGTCGAGGGTCAGGCCGTAGCGGCGCGAGAGCAGATCGCGCACCTTCGGATTCTTGACGAAGTCGAGCTTCTCGCCGCCGATGAAGCCCCACAGGGCGACCTGATCGGGGTTCGTACCGGTGATCAGCCCCTCGATCCTCCTGGGACCGACCAGGGCGACGCCGGTGGTGCCCGCGATGCCGCTGGCAAGCAGGCCGATGCCGAGGTTGCGGCGGTTCAGCGCCATGGCGAGGGCTCCGGCGCAGGACGGGATTTCGTGGACAGGTCCGGAGAACCGCGCTCCTCCGCGCGGATCGCATCGGCGAGCAGCTTCAATTCGACATCGAGGCCTTCGATCTCAGGCGCGCTGAGGCGGTCGGCGTGGCGGGCGAAGACAGTGTCGAGGCGTCCGATCAGCACCCCGGCGGCATCGAGCCGGGCGTGGTCGGGCCGGTTGGCCCCCTCCAGCACCCCGTAGCCCTCGCCGAGCCGCACCGCCGCTGGCAGGTAGTAGGTGAGAAGGCGCCGCACGCTCGACAGGCGCCTCGGCGTCCGCTCGACCTCGCCGATCACCCGCGCGGCGACGGTGTGGAGATGATCGAGGTCGCGGCGGGCGGACGGTTCGCGCACGGCGTGCGCAGCGGCGCGCAGGCGTGCGAGATCGACTTGTGCCGCCGTGAGGACTTCGCGGGCGAGGTCGAGCCCGGCCGTGTCGAGCGCCTTCCCATCGAGCGTCTTGCCATCGAGCGTCTTGCGGTCGAGCCCTTCGAAGAGCCCGCGCGGAGCGAAGGCGAGGCGCGTGCCGACGAAGATCAGGACCGCACCCGGCAGCGAGGCCCAGAGCGGCAGGCCGAACCCGAAGCTCGCCACCGGGGCAAAAATGCCGCCGGCGAGGCCGGCCCAGAGGTCGACCGATGAGCTCGGTGCGGAACGCCGGGGCACGCTCAATTGTAGCCCCGCACGGCACGGAACGCCTCTTGCAGCGAGGTGCGCCCATCGAAGACCCGTGCACGCGTGGCGTCGGCGAGGGTATCGAGCTGCGTCTTGTCGGCGTCGCCGAAGGTCACGCCGAAGACCGGGATGTCGGCTCCGGCATTGCGCCACGCGTCGAGAAAGTCCTGCTGGTAGTTCTCGCTACGCCCGTCCGTCATCAGGACGATCGCCGGGAGATAGCGGCCCGTGTCGGGTGTGTCGCGGATCTCCTGGAGGCCGGCCTTGGCACAGGCATAGATATTGGTTCCGCCGGTCGCATCGTTGCTCTCCACGGCACGGATCAGGGCCGGCGCGTCGGCCGTCGAGCCGCTGCCGCGGGTCACGCCGCGCACCCGGCTGTCGAACGGGATCACCGCGATCCGGTCGGCCGGTCCGTTCTGGACGAGGACGCGCGAGGCCTCCTCATGCGAGAGCACGAAGCGCATGGCCTTCTTCAGTTCGTCCTCGCCCGGGCCTCCCATGCTTCCCGAGAAGTCGAGGCAGTAAACCGTGAGCGAGGGCCGGCGCAGTGCCTCCTGGTAGAGGTCGAGCGCCGCGCGGACCACGGTGGGCTCCGGCATCCGGATCAGCGCGACCAGACGCGACGGGTCGTAGTTCCAGCTCGGATCGGGTACGGCGCCGCGCGCCTCGCCGACGGCGGGGCGCCGGCCGAGAGCGACGAGCCTTGTCTGGATCTCTGCCGAGAGCAGGTGCTTCTGCAGGGCGTCGAAGAAATTGCGCGCCGGCACGCCCTTGCCGCGGTCGACGAAGCCGAGGGGGGAATTCGCTGCCGCGACGCCGTCGCTCGGATAGATCGCGTAGAGCGGCTCCGCCCCGCGCCGCTTGAGCTCGGCATTGGTCTCGGCGAGCACGGCCTCGTAGTTCCACATCCCGTCATAGGCCGTGCCGCCCTCCAGGCTCTTGAAGTAGAGATCGGCGAGCCAGGCGCTCGAACCGGCCGTGCGAGCCGTGCCAGACAGCAACGTCTTGACCGTGTCCTGCATCCCCGGCGTCCTCAGATCCGCCAACGTGATCGCGTCCGGCGACCCGAGCGCCGCCGAGAGCATGGCGAGATAGGCGCCGGCGCCGGAATTCGACTGCGTGGCCGAGCTCGCCAGATAGCTCACATTCTTATCCCTGACTGCCTCGACGATGTCGCTCGTCGCCACCGGCCGGCCGATCCAGCCGAGCGCCTCGGCCTTGCTCCTGCGCAGGCCGAGAATCACCGGTGAACGCGCAATCGGCGTCAGGTCGCGGACGCGCTTGTCGCGGTCGAACAGCTCAATCCAGATCGCGTTGGCCGGCCAGACGGCGTCGAAGGCCGGAGGCTCGTTCGACAACGCGAGGCCGATATCGAGGGAGCCCTGATAGTCGAAGCGGCAGATCACACGCCGGGCCCGGCAGAAATCCTGGACGATCGGCTCCAGCGTTCGGTTCTCGGAGCCGGAAGCGATCACGAAGTCCAGTTGTGGGCCTGCGCAGGCGCCGAACGCCGACAGCAGGACGGCAGCGAAACCCTGGCGGAGGAGGCGCCTCACGCCGGGCGACCCAGCAGCGTGCGTTTCAATTCGCCTTCAATCCGCACGAGTTCGGTCTCGGCCGCCTGCCGCTTGGCGCGGCCGTCCCGCTGGATCGCCAGGACTTCGTCGATGGTGTCGATGAACTGCCGGTTCACGTGGGTCAGCGTCTCGATGTCGACGATGCCGCGCTGGACCTCGCGCTCGATGCCGGCCGTGCCCTGTCGCAGCTTCTCCGCGTTGGCGCGCAGCAGGGCGTTGGTGGTGTCCGAGACCTCGCGCTGCAGCTTCAGCGCCTCGTCCTGGCGGTGGAGCGCCAGCGCGATGGTCATGCCGTTCTTCCAGGTCGGGATCGTCGTGGCGATCGAGGATTGCAGCTTCTCAACCAGGGCAGCGTCCCCGTTCTGCACCAATCGAATCTGCGGCATGGTCTGCATCGCGATCATCCGGCTGAGCTTGAGGTCGTGGACCTTGCGCTCAAGCCGCTCGACGCTCTGGGCGAGGTCGGAGGCCTTCTGGGCGACGAGTTGCCCCTCGATGCCGTCCCCGGCCGCCCTCGCCTCCGCTTCGAGGGCGGGAATCTGGTCCCGGCGCGCCTCCTCCACGATCTCGGTGCCGGCGACGATGTAGGCTTCGAGCTCGCGCATCTGTGCGAGGTTGCGGTCGAACAGCCCGTCGAGCATCGCGATGTCCCGGCGCAGGTCGTCGCTGCGGCGTTCGAGCTCCAGGGAGATCCGGTCGACCTGCGCGGCCAGCGACGAGAATTTTTCCTTGAAGCGCAGCACCTTGGCTTTTGCCCCGCCCCAGAGCCTGTCGAGGAGGCCCGCCTTGCCGAGGGAACCCGGGTCGAGGCTGTTCACCTTCACGATCATGTCGGAGAGGAGCTCGCCGACAGCCCCCGAATCCTTGTTCATGGTGTCGCGCAGGATCGCGTCGGCGAAGGCGGCGACGCCGCGCTGGGCCTGGTCGCCATAGGTCGTCAACGCAGAGCGGTCGTCGAGCTTGATCTCCCGGCGAATCCTCTGGACGAGGGCCGGATCGGTTTCCACCGCGCGGGGCGCGTTCGCCACGCCCTCACGATCGTGGGATCGAAGCTGCACTTGGTCGATCACTCATATCTCCCAGCTTGGCCGCGATGCTCGCAAACGCTGCATCTCGTGCCGGAGGAGCGCGGCGCACAGCCTCTGGCGGTGAACCCGGATTGCGGCGCACGGTCGTGTGTCGAACTCGATCGCCTCTCGATCTGATGAATGTTTGATGACAGCGATATGACACGAAGGATGCGCGCTCGAAATCGAACTCAACCAGACGGATCATCCTCACTGCTGGACACCCGGACAACCACCTCATCAGGCAGCGCGACCGAAGCCGCGCGTTTATGGCGGCGGATGGTCGACGGCGTCCGGTTCCCTGCACGTTCGAGGTGGTCGGTTTCCACCCGTCGACCTCCAAGAGCGGTCCCCGCTACATCCGATCGTCGATCTCGGCTGAGCGCTCCACCACCCGCCCTTGGGGTGTCCTTCATCCCGACGCCGGACGGTGGCAGGTACCGTCCATTCGCATCCGGACTGGGATTGCCCCGGTTTGGTGGACAACCGAGACCGCTTTCGCGTGAGGTGTATGTCCAGTGCCTAAGAGCCGTCCCCCATACCCCGCCGAGTTCCGCCGACCGATGATCGAGTTGGTCCGCACCGGCCGTGATCCGAACGATCTGGCGCGCGAGTTCGAGCCCTCGGCGCAGGCCATCCGCAACTAGGTGGCCGAGGCCGACCGCAGCGAAGGACGGCGTGATGCGAAGCCACCGCCCGCCGACCCCGGCCTGACAACGGTCGAGCGCGATGAGCTCGTCCGGCTGCGTCGGGAGAACCGACAACTGAAGCTGGAGCGCGAACCGAAGGTCAGCGAAGCAAATATCCTCTCGCGCGCGACGCATGGCGGACGCAGCCCTGCTCAAGCGAATCCGCGCCGCCCCCTTGGGTCGCCCCTGCGATCAAGCGTGCGCGGGAGCTCTGCCGATGGCGTCACCGATCAGTCGACGCGGGAGATCCGCGCAGCGAGCCAGGATCCGCGAGAGCGGTGAGCGCCACAGGCCGTATCCGTCGTCGCACAGCGGATCGTTCACCACGGGGCTGCCGTCACCGCCGACGAGAACGTTGCCGATATTCGGGTCGAGCCCCTGCGGCGACACGGCCCGCAAGTCGGCGACATAGGCTTCGTATCCGGGCCACGCCGCCCTGAACGCTTCGCGGATGCCGTCGAAGCTCGGATGATCGACCCGGGGCTCATGCGCCGGCCATTCCACCTTGAACCGGTCGCGCACGCCTTCATCCATCGCAACGCCCGGATGGTCCGCGATGACGGCGTGCGCATAGGCCAGCCACCACGCGTCGCGCGCAGGATCGGTGAGACGCGAGCCGACGGTCATCAGCGCGCCGCAGCGGCTGACATGCATGTCGTGGACACGCGGCGCATGTGGTCCATCGGAGCCCGGAAAACCTTTGCGAAGCAGCGCCGCATAATCGCCGAACCCGTCCGCCTTGCGGGCAAAGCGCACGACGACGTCCGGATGGTTCGGATGCGCATGGACGGTACCATGGTACCCGAAACCGATTTCGGACCAGCCAGTGGCGATGAGTCCGGCATAGGCCTTCGTGGATGACCGTTCGACGATGCCCAGGGCGGAAAGCGAGGGACTGGACGTCGTGTCCTGATTCTTGAACCTGAACATCGCAGCCACTCCTTCCTGCCACGCGACGACCCGACGCGACGCGTCCACAGCAGCCGCACGGATGCGGTGTGGAGGACGGACCGGACGGGCTGGTCCGGCGAAGGTCGAGATGACCCAGTCGATGTCGGGGGGCAGCGTGATGCGTGTGTCACGCCGCTGTCATGGAATGACCCGAGCCTTCGGAAAGTTCAATCCCTACGGAAGCGTAAATCGACCGTCGTGGATCATGAGCCGTTCCGGTCCATGGCCCGGCGGAGGTCGACCATCCCGGCCAGCAGCGTCCGAGCCAGGCCCCGATCCGCTTCGCTCAGGCCGAAATCCGCGCGCGGCCGGACGTGACGACCCCGGTGGACGGGGCCAACCTCGACGTCGTCGAGGACGAGGTAGTCCGTGATGCGATTCCGGGTCGCGTGCTCGGCGATCTCGTCGCCGCGCCCGGCGCGCTCGGCGGAGAGCATACCGCCCGTCGTGGCATCTTTGCTCGTCGGCAGGATGGCTGTGCGCCAGTCGGGGTGAAAGCAGGTCTCGGGAAGGCCGGCCTCGACCAGGGTCGGGCGGCAATCGTCGACGCGCCAGGTCGAAGAGACGACCACCTTGGCGTCGAACTCCCTCACCAAGCCGGCGACGATGGCGACCTGGGCCGGGTTGAGCTTGTCCTTTCCGGCCTGCCGCTGATAGCCGACCGTCGTCACAACGCCGTCCACGTCGAGGTAGACCGTCAGCGGTGCGGTGCCTCGATGCTCATTCAAAAGGCCAACCTCGTTTGGTGCGGCAACCCTGCCTCCGCCGCGGACGCCTACAATGCGTCGCTGCAACCGTCCAGCATGCGGATGAAGGGCCCCCCCGAGCGCGGGCGCTGGAGCGCTCAGCCGAGATCGACGATCGGCCGTGGCAGGGTCAGCTCTCGAAAATCGACGGGCCAAATCCGGCCCAAGAGCGTCGAACAGGCCACTTTGCAGCGTTCCCGGAAGCGGCCATTCGCTGATGAAACGTTCCGAAGCTTCTCACGCAGCGCCGAGACGACAGTGCCGGCGCACCAACCAGCAACGGCGGCGTTCCAGGGCGATGGCGATCGTCAGGACTTGAGGTGCCGGAACATGTTGGCGCGGGCCTCGTCGTCCATTTCTGGCTTGAAGGCGAAGCGGTCCTTGAGACCGACCGCACGCGCGGCAGCCGGACGGGCGGCGATCTCATCGTGATGCCGCTTGAGATGGGGCAAGGCCGCCCAGGCCGTCTCACCGAGGACGAAGGGGATCATGCGGGCCCATCCCCAGGCACTCATATCCGCGATGGAATACGCATCGCTCACCAGATAGCGGCGCTGCGCGAGGTGTGCGTTCAGCACGTCGTAGTGACGGCGCGCCTCGAAGCTGTAGCGCGCCTGAGCATAGGGGACCTGTTCCGGTGCGAAGTGCCGGAAATGGACCGCCTGGCCGGAGAACGGCCCGACGCCCGTCGCGACGAACATCAGCCAGGACAGGAGTTGCGCCCGGTCGCCGCCCGAGGACGGCAGGAATCGTCCGGTCTTCTCGGCGAGGTAGAGCAGGATGGCATTGCTGTCGAAGATCACGTCCGCGTCGTCCACGAGAACCGGCACCTTCCCGTTCGGATTGAGGGCCAGGAAATCCGGCGCGAACTGATCCCCCTTGCGGGTGTCGATCGGGATGGGCTCGTAGGGCAATCCGAGTTCCTCCAGCAGCAGCGCGACCTTCGTTGGATTCGGAGAGCCGTTGAAGAAGAACTTCAGCATTGTACAAACCCTTGATGGATATTCCTTGGATCTGTCGACATCCGGCGATCCAAGCGTGATCTCGTTATAGCCCGGAAAACCAGTTGTAGCCCTGGTCTTCCCAGTAGCCGCCCGGATAATCGTTCGTCACCGTGATGGCCATGATGTGCTTCGGGTTCTTGAACCCGAGCTTCGTCGGAATACGCAACTTGACGGGGAAGCCATACTTCGGTGGCAGAGGCGCGCCGGCGTAATCCAAGGCCAGGATCGTCTGGGGATGAAGGGCGCTCGGCATGTCGATGCTCGTCCAATAGTCGTCGCCGCAGGCGAAGCGGACGTAGCGTGCCGTCGTGTCGGCCCCGATCCGTTCGAGGAAGGTCCGCAACGGGACGCCCGACCATTGCCCGATGGCGCTCCAGCCCTCCACGCAGACGTGGCGGGTGATCTGCGCTTCCTGCGGCAGGGTCCTCAGGCGACGAAGTGTCCACGGCGCCTTGTCGGAGATGAGACCGGCGAGTTCGAGTTTCCAGGTGGCGCCGTCGATCACCCGAATCTTGCTTGCCGGATAATAGGCATTGAAGGGGAAGTCTGGAGTGATGTCCGCGACATCGAAGGTCGGGGCCAGACGCGTGCCCCCGAAGAGGGCGCCCTGGACGCGATCGTTCAGCCGCGAGATTCCACCGAGGACGCTTTCCACCTGCGGATTGTCGGAGATGTCGCAGCCGCCGAGGGCGAGGCTCCCGGCCGCGATGAGGCCGCCGCGCAGGAACAGGCGGCGATCGGCCCGGATCGGCTGCGTCTCGGGCATCGCGAGATCGGGCCGTGGACGGCGGAGAAGGCGATCGAGGGGCTTCATGGCTTCACCACGCGGTTGCGGCCGAAATGGATCTCACGGCCGATGATCATCGTCGGCAGCGTCCTTGGGACCAGGAGCACGAGGGCGAGGTGCACCACGACGAAGCCGGCGATGCCCGCCATGGCGAGGAAATGGACGATCCGCGCCGTATCGTAGCCGCCCATCAGGGCCGTCAGAGGCGCGAACTGGACCGGCTTCCAGATCGCGAGGCCGGAGAGAACGATGACGATCCCGATGAGCAGGACCGCCACGTAGAGTAGGCGCTGCACGGCGTTGTAGACGCCCGGGTCGTGGGGGAGCCGGAACCTCAGGGCCGCGACGAAATCATGTGCGATCTCGCGCGGTCGCAGGGGTGTGAGGCGCCGGCGCAGGTGCCCCGAAACCAGACCGTAGGTCAGGTAGACGAGACCGTTGGCGACGAGGAGCCACATCCCCGCGAAATGCCATTGGAGAGCCCCGCCGAGCCAGCCGCCGAGGGTGATGCCCTTCGGGAAGGCCCAGTCGCCGAAGATCGGCGAGGCGTTGTAGATGCGCCATCCGCTGGTGATCATGATCAGCATGGCCAGGGCGTTCACCCAATGGGTGATCCGCACGACGAGGGGGTGGATCGGGCGCTCGGCCCGCGACGGAGGGGCGTGCATCGGAGCCTTCCTGGGGTTGCTGACGTGACGAACGGCCCGCCCGAGGACCCTGTCGGCCTCAGGCGGGATCGCGCCCGACGAGGACGGGCGCCGGGGCGGTGAATTCGGGGAAGAAGCGTTTGAGGTCGCGCACCTTCGCGGCATCGTTGGCGACGATGTAGGGGTGGGCGGGATGCAGGGCCATGAAGTCCTGGTGGTAGGCTTCGGCCGGGTAGAACGCCGCGCCCGGCTCGATCCGGGTGGCGACCGGGGCGCCGTAGACCTTGGCGGCGTCGAGTTGCGCGATGTAGGCGCCGGCCACGCTGCCCTGCTCGGCATTCGCGGGGAAGAGCGCAGAGCGGTATTGCGGGCCGTGATCCGGTCCCTGCCGATCGACCTGCGTCGGATCGAGGGCGACGGAGAAGAAGACCCGGAGCAAGGTATCGTAGGAGACCACGCGCGGGTCGTAGGTCACCCGAACCGCCTCGGCGTGCCGCGTGCGTCCACTGGACACGGCCTGGTAGTTCGCGCTCGCGTCGTCCCCGCCGGCATAGCCCGACACGGCCTGGGTGACCCCGCGAACGTTCTGGAACACCCCCTGCACGCCCCAGAAGCATCCCCCGGCGAACACCGCGCTCTGAAGCCGGGCGGGTTCACGCGCAGGTGTCGCGGCGGCCGGCAGACGCCGACTCGCTTCCTCGGCACCGGCCCCGACCGTCATGGCGAGGCCGAAGCCGAGCAGGGTCAGGGCTCCGCCGACGAGCGCCGCGTTGAGGCGCGTGCGATGGAGGGGAACGGTCGCGGGCTTGGTAATCGTGGACATGGAGAGGGTCCTTTTCGGGACGGGGAGGCGTGATCGGTCAGGCGGGCTCGAAGCGCAGCGCGACGCCGTTCATGCAGTAGCGAAGCCCCGTGGGGGCGGGTCCGTCGGCGAAGACGTGGCCGAGATGCCCGCCGCAGCGGCGGCAATGCACCTCCGTCCGGCTCATTCCCAGGCTGGAATCCACCGTCGTTCCCACGGCCTCCGCAAGAGGGGCAGTGAAGCTCGGCCAGCCGGTTCCGCTCTCGAACTTCGCGCTGGAGGCGAAGAGCGGCTGATCGCAACCGGCGCAGACGAAGCGACCGGCGCGCTTCTCGGCGTCGAGTGGGCTCGAGCCGGCGCGTTCGGTGCCGTGTCGACGCAGGACCGCGTAGGCGGCGGACCCGAGCTGCGCCCGCCAGGCGGCCTCGCTCTTCACGACGGCGAAGGTCGCGGCCGCGGCACGGTCGCCGGCCAGGGTCCCTCCGGCAGCGCGAAGGAACGTCAGGATGCCGAGCGCCGAGACGCCGGCCGTGAGGATCTGTCTGCGGTCCATGATGCCGAGTTCCTTGCCGAGTTCCTTGAACTGTCGTTCGCCGTCCGGGCCGAGCCGGTTACAGGCCGGGCTTGCGATGCGACCCTTGCGGCCCGGCATTTCTATCGAGAAGGCGCCCACCGAGGAGACCGTTCAGGCCGACGACGATGAGGACGGCCACGAGGTGAACCAGCAGGTCCGTCGCGGTGGCGTCGTGCGGATGAAATGGCACCAGCAAGGCCGCGGCCGCCGCGGCTGCGGCGAGTCCCCCGAGGGCCGCCGTGAGATTGGGGCGGAGCGGACAGGCCCGCCGCAGCATCAGCACCAGCAGGACGGACAGCGGCAGAGAGACCCCCATCAGGAACACGAAGCACCCCCGCATCTCCTCCGGCTCAGCGAGGTTGGCGGCTGGCGCAAGCCAACCGCGAAGGCAGCCGAGCCCACTGGCGCCGAGCCAGAGGACGAGCGGGGGAAGCGGCAGCCAGGACCAAGCCGCGCTTCGGCCGGGCACGCTGCTCTGGAAGGCGGCAAGGGCGGCCGCGATGGCCGTGAGAAATGCGCCCAGGGCCGCCCAGTGCAGGTCCGGCACGGCGAGGCGCGCCCGCAATCCCGAAAGATCGGACATCGGCACGAGGAGCAGTCCCACCGTGAGCACCGCTCCGGACCAGATCAGGGTCCGGCGTCCTGGGCTCGGAAGCCGGCGGACCGGGGTGAGCGATTGGGCCAGATCCTCGACGAGGTCGTGGGTGGACGGGACGTGAGTGGATCGGTCGTGAGTGGCCGGATCAGGCATCCGTACCCTCCTTACGGGATGTGAGAGAGATGCGCAGGGCCTTGAGACCGCGATGGAAATTGACCTTGAGCGCACCCTTGGTCCGCCCGGTGAGCGTCGATGTCTCGTCGAGGGACAATTCGCGCAGGGCGATGTGCTCGATCGCCTCCCGCTGTCCTTCGGGGAGATGCGCGATGGCAGCGGCAAGACTCGTTGCGCGCTCGCGACGCTCCAGGTCGTCACCCGGCATGGGACCGTCGTCGGCACGCGCCTCATAGGCGAGCGGCTCGTGGACTTCCTGCGGACGACGCCCCCTGCGGCGCAGCGCGTCGATGGCCCGCCGCTGTGTGATGGCGCGCAACCAGGGCAGGAACGGCCGGGCCGGATCGTAGGTCGCCCGCGCCCGATGGAGGGTGAGCAGGGTGTCCTGCACCACGTCGTCGAGGGCTGCTCCCTGAACTCCCTTGGCCCGTGCCATCGCGGAGATCACCGGCACGCAATCCCGCAGGAGCGCCCGGTAAGCCGCGGCATCGCCGACCTGCGCCGCCTGCATCGCAGCGGACAGGGACGCCTCGCCGGACAATGCCGCTGATTGAACAGGCATGGGAGCAGGGTTTCCGGACGCAGCGGGGAGAGCCGGCGAGAAACCCGGCCTGAAGAACGGGCGGCCCGGAAGGCCGACCCGCACCGTCCGCATGAGGCCGAACTTACTTCTTCATGGAGTCCTTGGCCATCGAGTCCTTAGCCATGGAATCCTTGGCCATAGAATCCTTGCTCATCCCGTCCTTCTTCATGCTGTCCTTGGCCATGGAGTCCTTCGCCATGCTGTCCTTAGCCATCGAGTCCTTCGCCATGCTATCCTTGGCCATGCTATCCTTGGCCATGGAATCGACGGCATAAGCCGGAGCCCCGGAGACGGCGGTGGCGAGGACGAGCGCAGCGGCGACGCGGAAGAGAGTGCTCATGTGAGGTTATCCTTCTGGGCTGTACCGAACATCTTGGCGGTACTGGACTGTGTTTCGGTAGGACATCGACGACGGTTACAGGTCAGGGCGAAAATTCCGTCGTGATCTTGTTTGCATTCTCGCGCTCCGCCCGCACGATGGCAGCCCGCATCGTTGCCGGCGTCAGCAATTCCGGCAGGGCTTCTCCGCGGGGCAGACCGGGCCCGTAGACGGCCACGAGCGGAATCCCGAAACGTCCGAAGCGGCGCAGGAACGCGAGGATGGCCGGGTCGGCCTGGGTCCAGTCCGCCCGCATCGCGACCGTGTCGGGCGCCGACAGGCGCGCACGGTTTTCCGCGCGATCGAGGGTGGTGACATCGTTGAGCCGGCAGGTCAGGCACCAGGATGCCGTCACGTCCACGACGACGACCTTGCCCTCCGCCACCAGGGCCGGGATCGCCTCGGGGGCGAAGGCGCGCCAGGGTCCGCCCTCCGTCCGAGCAACCGGGGAGGGTCCGAAGCCGGACGGCCACATCGTGACGGGGACGAGCGCGAGGACGAGGGCCGCCGTGACGAGGCCTCGGCGACGATCGGGAACGCGCGTCCGTCGACCCAGGGCGAGCCAGCCGAGGAGCAGGGCCAGGATGCCCGCCAACCCCATCGCCCGAGAGATGCCGGCCACCTCGGCAAAGACCGTCATCAGCCATATGGCCGTTCCGAGGAGCAGAAGGCCGAACCCGACACGAAGCCGAATCATCCAGCGCCCCGGTCGCGGCAGCAGGCGCGTCCATCCCGGCTTCAGCGCGAGGAGCGCGAAGGGGAGCGCCATTCCGAGGCCGAGCGTCGTGACGACCAGCAGGATGTCGGCATGCCCCCGGGTCAACGCGAAGCCCACTGCGCTTCCGACGAACGGGGCCGAGCAGGGCGTGGCCAGCAGGGTGGCGAAGGCGCCGGTGAGGAAGGCCTCCGACAGGCGGCCGGACCCGCGCAGTGATCCGAGTGCGGCGATCGGACGGGGCAGCCCGATGGTAACCCACTCGAACAGGCTCGCGGCCAACAGCGCCGTGAGCAGGGCCATGCCGGCGAGAAACCAAGGCGCCTGGAACTGGATGCCCCAGCCGATACTGGCGCCCGAGGCCTTCAGGACGATCAGAACCAGGGCGATGGCAAGGAAGGACGCGACAATGCCCGCCGCCGTGGCGAGGAGTTCGGCCCGAACGCCGCGACCATCCGCTCCGGCTGCCCGCGTCAACGCGAAGGCCTTCAGGGACAGGACCGGCAGGACGCATGGCATCGCATTGAGGACGAGACCTCCGAGCAGGGCTGTCGCCAGGATGGCGAGCCAGGCACCCCAGCCGATGTCATCCATGGGCGGAATCGTGAATTCGGCGCTGCGCAGGCCGTCGACAAAGGTGACGCGGAGATCGGTATCCGCGATGTCCGACGGCAGCCTCAGGGCGAGCCGGGCCCTGTGGCCGCCGTCGGACAGGACAACCGCCGGAGGGGCGCTGACGGCCCCCTTCGGCCCCTCGACGAACACGTCCGGCGCCATGAAGGCGCGGCGTTCGCTGGTCACCCGCAGGACCAGGCGCCGATCGTCCGGTGGTCCCTCGCGGGCCTGCCCGACGACGGCGAGACCCGCAGCCTCCGGGGAGCCAGGGATGCGTGCGCGCGCGGCATCGATCAGTTCCGCTTCCGCCGAGGGGCGATCCGGTCCCGCCGGCAGCGCGAGGTCGAGGGTCGCGCGGTAGGGCACGCAGACCTCGCCGCAGACCGCGTGCACGAGGCGCAGATGAAGGTGCGCGGCTCCGTCGCCGCGCCGCGCGAACCGCAGGGGCAGGACGGTGCCGGATTCGTACACGAACGTCTGAAGGTCGCCGACGGCGAGGCGTCGCGGCGCGGGCCAGGCGATGGAGTCGAGCACGCCCCCCTCCGACCCGCTCCCGTCGAAGGTCGGGGCGAGGCCGGCATCGCCCGGGCTGCGCCACGCCCCGTGCCAGCCATCACCGAACCGAAACTCGAGGGCTGCCTCGACGAACGATCCCGGGCTCGCGGTGTCCGTGGCCGTCACGAGCCGCACCGCCGCCCTGTCGTCCCCGATCCACGCGGTGGATGCCGCACGCGCCGGAAAAGCTCCGAAAAGGAAAAGGACAAAGCACGCGAGCAGGCTTCGCCGAACGGGATCGGGCAGGACCATCGTCAGGCGCTCGCGCGGAGCAGGCGCCGGCCGGACCCGGCTCCGGCCCCCGACAGCAGCGCCACTGCGAGCGCGTGCAGGGCGAGGTCGTTCAGCGCCATCGCGAAAGGGTGGAAAAGACCCAGGATCGAAGCCGCGGCGGAGGCCGCCGCGAGACCCGCGAGGCCGCCGCTCAGGGATGGATGAAGGGCGTAGCCGCCCTTCAGGATCGCGGCGAGGAGCAGCGCGAACGGAACCCCGAGCCCCAGGATGAACCCGACGCAGGCGCAGGCGTCCGACAGGGAGATCGGCACCTCGTGCTCCGCGCCCGCTCCGGAGACACTCGCCCCGATCCAGAGCGCGAGGCTCGGCGCGGGCAGAAGGGCCCAGCGCGGGTCACGGTCGGGCAGCGTCGCCAGGATCGCGGCGGCCGCCGCCGTAATGGCTGTGGCGATCGATCCGACGGCCGCCAGAACGAGGGCCGGGTCTGCGGCGTGGCGGGAAAGCGCCCCCCGCAGGTCGGCGACCGCCGCGAGGCCGGCGCCGGGGAGGGCGACGACGAGGACCCAGCCGAGCACGCGCCGGAGCGGTGAGCCCAGAGGCCGTACCGGGACGAGCCCTCGGGCCATCCTGTCGATCAATCGCGTATGCGGCGAGCCGGCGGGCATCGGCGCCTTGTCCCGGAAGGCCATCGCTTAAGCGCCCGGCGCAAGGCGTGCGGCACCGAGGATACGGCCGTCCGATTGCTGCACGATCACGGCGGCATCCTGGCCGGCCGGCACTGCCTCGCTGAACTGCATGGGCTCGCCCGACCAAGTGCCGAGGATGCGCAGCGAGCGCACGACATTGGCCTGTGCGAGGGTGCGTCCGCTGTTCTCGCCCCGTGCCACCGGGGAGCGCAGAGACCGGTCGAAGCCGACGAGGATGACCCGGGCGCTGCCCTTGCCGGACCCGACCGTCACGGCGATGCGGCCGTTGCGGCGTGCGACGGCGATCTCGGTTCCGGTCTCCATCTCGGCCCGGGCTGCCGCGATGGCAGAGGCGGCCTCCGCACGGCGCGATCCCACCACACTCCTGCGGCCCTCGATCACGAGCTGCGGTGTGAAACTCCCCTCGCCGAGATGTCCCGCGTAGGTCGCCTGCCTCTCGGTCGCACCCGCGAAGGACGCCGTATCCTTCCAACCGAGATCGTCCCAATAGGTGACGTGGAATCCCAGCGCCAGGAGGTCGTCCCGACCGGCCAGTTCGCCGAGGAGCGCCTCCGCCGGCGGGCAGGACGAACATCCCTGCGACGTGAAGAGCTCGACCACCACGGGCCGGGCCAGCGCGGGGCCGGACACGAGCATGACCGGCGCCAGGGCGAGGAGAAATGACGTGAGGCGGGACGACATGGCGTGCTCCGGAACGATGCGGGATATCCGTCATTCGTCGGAGCCGAGGCCTGGTTACAGGCCTTCTATGATGCGGGAAATCTTGGCGTGCCTCACAAAACTCCTGCCGCGCGGCATGTTCTCGCCCTCGACACGCCTGCGCAACGAGATCTGTGACCGGTTCGCGGCAGGGACCTGACTTCGACGAGTAAGAAATTCTCCCTCTTCACGGAGGCCGGGAAGAAATCATTCGCCCCGGCGATGCCTGACTGAAACTTCTCCGTACCGCGGCCCGTAACGATCGATGACCTCGCATGACGGGGCCGACAATCGGAGTTACGCATGACACGCATGTTCAAGGTCGCAAGCCTCACCGTCGCCATGGCACTCACCGGCGCCGGCGCGTTCGGCACGGCGGCCCAGGCGGCGCAGGAGAAGACGGTGATGGTCGGCGGCGCGCCGATGTACCCGTCGAAGACCATCGTCGAGAACGCGGTCAACTCGAAGGACCACACCACCCTCGTCGCCGCGGTCAAGGCCGCCGGTCTCGTCGAGACGCTCTCGGGCAAGGGTCCGTTCACGGTGTTCGCGCCCACGAACGCCGCCTTCGCCAAGCTGCCGGCCGGCACGGTCGACACGCTGGTGAAGCCCGAGAACAAGGCGACGCTCACCAAGATCCTGACCTACCACGTCGTGGCCGGCACCATGACGGCGGCCGATCTCCAGAAGGCGATCAAGGCCGGCGGTGGTAAGGCCATGCTGAAGACGGTCGAGGGCGGCAGCCTGACCGCCGAGGAAAAAGGCGGCAAGATCGAGCTCGTCGATGGCAAGGGCGGCATGTCGACCGTCACGATCGCCGACGTGATGCAGTCGAACGGCGTCATTCACGTGGTCGATACCGTCCTGATGCCGAAGTAATCCTGATACCAAAGTAGTTCTGATACCGAAGTAAATTTCGCGCTTCGCCGCATATCGAAGCTGTCCGGATCCCGTCCGGGCAGCTTTCTTGTGTCGAGCGCCTGAATGTCAGTGATGCGGAAGAGGGTGCCCCGACCGAAAGATTCATGGTGGGCGCGTAACCGAGTCGGGTAACGTGGCGAAACCCGATGGTGGCCGCGCGCCGAAACTCTTGGTGCCGAAACTCTTGGTGCCGAAATTCTTGGCGCCGAAATTCTTGGCGCCGAAACTCTTGCCCGCGGAAGATCTCGAAGGCGAAAAGGATGCTCGGCGATGCCTGCGCACCACGCCCGAACCGACATCGAAGCCGGCCCGGGCCCGCAGACGGGTCAGGCCGAGGCGAGCGTGTCAGTTCCGTTTCGCTACGCCGACGTGCCACGTCTCACGCGATTTGCCGACGTCCTCGACGAAACCCGCTACGTCCCGGTGCCGGACACGTGGTGGATCGCCCTATGCGACGTGGTGATGTCGACCCGGGCCATCGAGGATGGGCGCTATCGGTCCGTGAATATCGCCGGTGCCGCCCTGATCACGGCCGTCAAGAACGCCCTTCCTGGCGCCGACCTGGCATTCGTCTTCGGCGGCGACGGTGCGACCCTTCTCGTCCCGCCCGAAGATCGCGACACGGTCGCGACGGTGCTGTCCGAGACGGCGACATGGGTGCGCGAGGCGCACGCGCTCAATCTGCGCGTTGCGCTGATCCCGGTTTCGGCGGTGCGTGAGGCCGGCCGGGACCTGCGCATCGCGCGCTACGCGGCCTCTGCCCATGTCGACTACGCGATGTTCTCGGGCGGCGGTGTCGCCTACGCGGACAGCGCGATGAAGCGCGGTCTCCACGCCATCCCGGCGGCTCCGGCCGGTGCGAAACCCGATCTCACCGGCCTGTCCTGTCGGTTCGAGGCCGTATCCGCCCGGGATGGCCTGGTCCTGTCCCTGATCGCCCTGCCCGAAGAGGGGGCGGATCCGGAAGCCGTCCTTGCCACCCTCGGCGCCATCCTGGCCGAGGTGGATGCGAGCCCCGGCATGGGGCGCCCTCTGCCGGAATCGGGACCACCGATGCGGCCGCCCTGGTCGGGCCTCGCCGCAGATGCACGGGCGGAAGGGACGCTGGCGGGCTCGCGGCTCCTGCGCGGGGCGGCGATGTTCGTGACGCGCGGCGCCGCCTTCGCGCTGTTCAGTCTCGGCCTGCCGTTCGGCCGCTTCTCGCCGCGCCGCTATCGACGGCGGCTCGCCGCCAATGCGGATTTCCGGAAGTACGACGACGGGCTCCGCCTCACCGTGGCCTGTCCGGTCGCCACGGCGGATCGGATCGAGGCCCGCCTCGCCCTCGCACAAGAGGCGGGTTTGGTGCGCTACGGCGTCCACCGGCAGGATGCCGCGGTCGTGACCTGTGTGAGTCCCTCGGTCCTGCGCGATGACCACATCCATTTCGTCGACGGTGCCGATGGCGGCTACGCGCGGGCGGCCGCCATGCTCAAGCGACGGTCATGACGGGACCGGAGATTCCGTTCCTCGACGGATTGGACGTCGAGGCCGTTACCGCGGTGCGCGCGCGCATGGTCCCGGTCTCGGTGGCCGGAGGCAGCACGCTGTTCGCGCAGGGCGAAGCCGGGGACGCGCTCTACACCCTGGTCTCCGGTGCCATCGGGATTTCCGCCGATGCCACCATGGACTCGCCCCGTCGGATCGCTCGCCTGCGTCCGCCCGAAAGTTTCGGCGAGATGGCCCTGCTGTCGACGGCCCCTCGGTCGGCTACGGCCACGGCCCTTCGCGATTCGAGTCTGCTGCGATTGACGCGGGCAGATTTCGAAGAGGTGGTCGAACACCATCCACGGATGCTGCTCTACTTCGCGCGGCTGCTCACGGAGCGGATGCGTGCCGCCCAGGCGGGGGAGGGGGTCCGCCACACACCACGCAGCTTCGCCGTGCTCGCCGTGACCGAGGGGCTCGACGCCGCCGCCTTCGGGCAGGCCCTGGCCGGCGCCTTCGACGCCACGAAGACCGGGACCACGGGATGCCTCACCCGCTGGCCGGATGGGGCCGACGAGGCATGGTTCCACGACTACGAAAGCCGTCACGCCCGTACGATCTTCGTGGCGCACGAGGTCGGCTGTCCGTGGTGCCGCCTGTGCCTGCGCCACGCGGACCATGTCCTGCTGCTGGCCGAACCCGGGCGGCCGCCCCGCCCCGGGGCGGCCGCTTGGCTCGGGAGCCTCAGATCGGACTGGATCCGGATGGATCTCGCCGTCCGGCAGGACACGGATGCGGTTCTGCCCCGTAGCCTTCACCCGGACGTCGCCGCGTTGCCGGCCGCCCTACGCATCCCGGTGCGAGCCGGCAACGTCGACGATCTGCGCCGGCTCGCGCGGCTCGCGAGCGGCACGGCGCGCGGCCTCGTCCTCGGTGGCGGCGGTGCGCGCGGGCTCGCCCATCTCGGCGTGCTGCGGGCCCTGGACGAGGCCGGCTGCGCTCCCGACTTCGTCGGCGGCACCAGCATGGGCGCGGTGGTCGCGGCAAGTCTCGCGATGGGATGGAGCCTCGAACGAATCCGCGCGCGGACCCTCGACTTCTTCGTCGGCCACAATCCCCTCAACGACTACACGCTGCCCTATCATGCGCTGACCCGCGGCGCGAAGGTCGATGCGGGCCTGGCCGCATGGTTCGGCGGCGCACGGGTCGAGGATCTCTGGCTTCCCTTCCTCTGCGTCTCCTCGAACCTGACGACGGGCTCGGCGATGATCCATCGCTCCGGGGACCTGCCGGGAGCCTTACGCGCCAGCATCGCGATCCCGGGCCTGCTCCCGCCGGTCTGCACCGCGGAAGGCGTCCTGGTGGATGGAGGCATGATGAACAACCTGCCGGCCGACGTGCTGGCGGGCCTGGAGCGGGGACCGGTGCTCGCCATCGATGTCGGCAGCGACCGCGCCTTCGGCGACATGCCGGCGCGCTCCTGGCGCGGCCGCCTGATCCGGCGCATGCTCGGCGCTCCCGACGCCATGCCGGGCATCGCGCCCCTGCTGCTGCGGGCGGCGACGGTGTCGGGCGATGCGCAATCGATGATGGCGGTGGGCCACGCCGCCGCCCTGCTCAAGCCGCCGCTGGCCGGCATCGACCTGCGGGCCTGGTCGAGCTTCGAGGCGATCGCCGAGATCGGCTACCGCCACACCAGGGAGGCGATCGCCGAAGGCCGGTTGCGGGCTTGGGCGAGGGGCGACGGCCTGCGCCGGACATGAGTGCGGCGGGGAAGACCGGTGCGCAGGCGCACCCAGCCGGAGGCTCGGCATGTAACCCTTGGGTGCGTCGCGGCGATTACCTTGCATCGCAACAGACACATCGAGGACGTTCCGCCATGAAGGTGCTGATCGCCGCCACGGCCCTGACGGGGCACATCAATCCGCTCCTCGCCGTCGGCCGGCTTCTCGCCGCACGCGGGGACACGGTCGTCGTCACCACCGCCGAAGCGTTCCGCGAGAAGATCGAGGCCGCGGGCCTGCGCTTCTCGCCGATCGACGACGGCCATGCCGCGGAATACCGCGAGACCAGCCTGCCTGCAGGGCCCGAGCGCTACCGCCGCGAGTTCGAGCGGCGCTTCATCGACCCGATGCCGGTTCAGGCCGAGGCCCTGCGCTCTCTGATCGCGGTGGAGCGGCCCGACGTGATCGTCGCCGGAAGCTTGTTCCTCGGCGTGCTGCCCCTGCTGCTCGGGTCCGGCCCACGTCCGCCCATCGTCGTCCTGAACGTCAGCTTCCTGTTCCTCGACCGGCCCGACGACGCGCCGGTGGGACTCGGCCTGCCGCCGGCCCGGAGCGCGGACGAGCGGGCGCACTACGCATTGCTGAAGGCCGGCATGGACGCCGCCTTCGTCGACCCCGTGCGCGCCTATGCCGACGCGCAACTGGCGCGCCTCGGCCTGCCGCCCCTGCCGGCCTCGCTGCCGCACTCCATCGCCGTGCTGCCGGACCTGTTTCTCCAGCCGACCGTACCCGACTTCGAGTACGATTTTGGGACGCTGCCGCCCAACCTGCGCTTCATCGGCCTGCTGCCGGCGCTGAGCGCCGAGGTGGCGCTCCCCGACTGGTGGCAGGCGCGCGACCGGGCCAAGCGCGTCGTCCTGGTCACGCAGGGCACCCTCGCGAATGCCGATTTCGGCGAACTGGTCGAGCCGACCCTCGCGGCCCTGGCGGACCGCGACGACCTGCTCGTGGTGGCGACCACGGGCGGGCGCCCCGTCGAGGCCTTGCGCGGACCTCTTCCGGCGAATGCCCGGGTGGCGCCGTTCCTGCCCTTCGACGCGATGCTGCCGGAGGTGTCCCTGCTCGTCACGAATGGCGGATACGGCAGCGTCTCGCAGGCCCTCGCGGCCGGCGTGCCGATCGTCTCGGCCGGGCTGACCGAAGACAAGGCGGAGATCGGCGCCCGCATCGGCTGGTCAGGCGCCGGATTCAATCTGGCGACCAACGCGCCGGCGATCCCGGCGCTGCGCGAGGCGATCGAAACGGTGCTGGCACAACCTCGCTACCGCGCTCGAGCCGCATCCCTGGCGCGCTCTTTCGCGGAGCGCGACGCCGGGTCGGCGGTCCTCGCCGGCATCGACGATGCGGTTCGCACCCGCTCGAGCCTCCGGGGGATTGCCGCATGACCGCCGTCCCGATCCCTGACCGTGACCGCGCCCGGGTCCTGGCCGGACCGATGGCGAGCCGGGACCGCAACGGCGGGCGAACGCCCCGGCCGATCGCATTCGCGGCCACGCTCGTCCTCGCCGCCCTGACCGGCCTGCCGCTGGCATCGGTCGCGAACCTGATCCCGCAACCGGACGATCCGTCCGATCCGTTCCTCGGCCTCTGACCGTCAGCGAGGTATCGCCATGACCGCCCCCACCAGGCCCGTTCCACGCGAGACCGCACCGCTTCGCGTGGTGGTCGACCTCAACCGGTGCCAAGGCTACGCCCAGTGCTGCTACGCGGCGCCCGGTGCCTTCGAGGTCCGGGGCCACGAGATCCTGTTCTACGACCCCGCCCCACCGCACGCGCGTCGAGGTGAGATCGAGCGGGCCGTCCAGGCCTGCCCCGTCCGCGCCATCAGCCTTCAGGTCGAGATCGGAGACGCACCGTGAGCATCGCGGAGACGGCCGGCATCGTCGTCGTCGGCGCGTCGCTCGCCGGCCTTCGGGGCGCGGAGGCCCTGCGGCGCAACGGCTACTCCGGCCGGCTGACGGTCGTGGGTGACGAACCATATCGTCCCTACGACCGGCCGCCGCTGTCGAAGCACGTTCTGTCCGGCGAACTGGCACCGGATGCCACCGGACTGCCTGAGCTCGACACCCTCGATGCGCAATGGCGCCTCGGTCATGCGGCGGTCGCCCTCGATCGCGCGGCGCGCACGATCCGCCTCGCGAACGGGACGGGGCTCGCCTACGAGCGCCTGCTCATCGCCACCGGTGCGCAGGCGCGCCCTTGGCCCGCCGCCTCGGGTGGCGGGCTTGAGGGGATATTCACCCTGCGCGGCCGGGACGATGCCGCCCGCCTGCGAACCGCGTTGGCCGGGGGACCTGCCCGCGTCCTCATCGTCGGCGCCGGCCTGATCGGCTGCGAGGCGGCCTCCTGCTGCCGCGATCTCGGACTGCCCGTCACGCTGGTCGATCCCAACCCGGCGCCGCTCGCCCGGTCTCTGGGCACCTGGATCGGCAGCGTCGTCGCCGATTGCCTACGGGACGCCGGCGTAACTTTTCATGCCGGCGCACAGGTGCTCCGCTTCGCGGGCGACGCCTCGGGCCGTGTCGTTCGCGCCCATCTGGCGGATGGGCGCGCGGTCGAGGCCGACCTCGTGATCGTGGCCCTCGGCGCGACGCGCGCCACGGACTGGCTGAAGGGCGCGGGCCTGATGGCCGATGCCGGCGGCGTGACCTGCGACGGGGCCTGCCGGGTGCTCGGCGCCGATGGGACACCGTGTCCGGATATCTACGCCGCCGGGGATGTCGCGCGCTGGCCGAACCCGCTCTATGGCGGCCGGCTGATGTCGGTAGAGCATTGGGGCAATGCCGTCGCGCAGGCCGCGCATTCCGGGCGCAACATGCTGGCGCCGGCCGACGATCAGCGGACCTACCACCACCTGCCGGCCTTCTGGTCCAGCCAGTTCGGCATCAACATCAAGGCCGTGGGCCTGAGCGAGGGCGCCGACGCGGTCGCGATCGTCCAGGGCTCGCGCGCCTCGCGGCGCTTCCTCGCCGTCTATGGCCGCGCCGGACGCAGCATCGCGGCCGTCTCGTTCGATCAGGCACGCTGGCTCCCCGCCTATGCCGAAGCGATCACGGCCGGCCGGGCATTTCCACCGATCCGCGATGCGAGCGACCAGGGGGACTACCTCGCCCTAGCACCGGGCTTCCCGCCACCCCGAGCCGCATCCACGCTCATCGAGGCCCGTCATGGCTGAGGACACGCTGTTTTCCGAGGTGCTCGACCCCGCCAACCGGGCCAATCCCTATCCGATCTACGCGCGGCTTCGCGAGACCCCGGTCTCGCCCCAGCGCGACGGCAGCATCGTGGTGAGCGGCCATGCGGCGATCCGCAGCCTGATCTTCGATCCGCGCCTCAGCTCGGAGGACCTGCCGCCCTCCCGCCGGCCGCGCACGGGCAACCCGCTCAAGGATTGGCTTCTCAACCCCATCAAGGACCGGATCGCCACCGCGCACCGCCCCCTGATCTTCCGCGATCCGCCCGATCACGACACCCTGCGCCACGCCGTGATGCGCGAATTCTCGGTGGCGCGGGTGCAGGCGCTGCGGCAGCGCGTCGTGCGGGACGTGGACACCCTCATCGACGCCTGCCGGGGGCGCGACGAGGTCTGCCTCGTGGAGGACCTGTCCTACCCGCTCCCGGTGTCGGTGATCTGCGACATGCTCGGCGTGCCGGAGGCGGACGAGCCGCAGTTCCAGGCCTGGGCGACGCAGCTTGCCACCGCCCTGGAGCCCGATGCCCGCCACGACGAGGCCAGCCGGCACCGGACGGTGGCGGCCTTCGACGCGATCTCCGGCTACATGCGCGCCCTGATCCGGGCGAAACGCCGACGCCCCACCGCCGACATGCTGAGCGCGCTGGCCGCGCCGGGTCCCGACGGCAAGGCCGTGATGGGCGATTTCGACCTGATCTCGACGGCGATCCTGCTGCTGGTGGCGGGCCACGAGACCACCGTGAACCTGATCACCAACGGCATGCTGACCCTGCTGCGCCATCCTGGGGAATTGGAACGCCTGCGCGCCGATCCGGAGCGGGCGCCGCGCGTGATCGAGGAGTTGCTCCGCTACGAACCGCCGGTGCATTTTCGGACCCGCAAAGCCCTCGGGGCCATCGAGATCGCGGGCCAGACCATTCCGAAGGGCGCACCGGTCATCCTGCTCTTCGCCGCCGCGAACCGCGACCCGGCCCGCTTCGACGATCCGGATCGTTTCGATCCGGACCGGGAGGACAACCAGCATTTCGGCTTCGGCGGCGGATTGCACTACTGCATGGGGGCGCCGCTCGCGCGGATCGAGGCCGAGATCGCCCTGGTGGCCCTCTGCCGGCGCCTCGTTGCCCCCCGGCTCATGGCCGACCCGCCGCCCTACAGGCCTGGGGCCTCGCTGCGTGGTCCGGAGAGGCTCGGCATCCGGATCTCGGGCATTGCGCCGGGGCAATCCTGACGCTGGCCCCCCCAAAACACCGCTGCGGCTCTGCAATCGCTCGGATTGTGGGATCCTGTCCGTCGGTGCGGGCGCACCTCGACGCCGACCCCCGGGTCGTGACCCAGGCTGCAGATCGTCGAGAGTACCGACCCCACGCTCGCAGCCGGTGCCGCTCGCAGGGCCATCGCCTGATCCCGTCGCGCAGGACGCGCGGCCCTGGCGACGGCGAGGCTATCGATGGCCGGGTGGTGTATCTCGTGCGGTCAGACGCGCGGCCCATCCGATACAGGCAACATCCCGGAATGACGACCATCACGTCGGTCCCGCGCCGTTTCCTCAATGCCGTCAGGCGGTCGTTCAGGCAGTTCCTCGCCCTACCGCTCGCCACCGTCGCGGGGTTCGTAGCCTTGAACGCCCTCGTGTATATCGCCGACCGGTCCTGGTCGGGGGGGCAGGCTCCGGCTGGCTTCAGCTGGCTCGGGGAGCTTCTGGGCGACAGTGCGGCGCTGGGGAGCCTGCTGACCACCGTGGCGTCGAGCATCATCACGGTCACCTCCATCACGTTCTCGCTCCTACTCCTCGCCGTACAGCAAGGAGCGGCGGCGCTGACGGCTCAGGTCACCGACCAGTTCATGGCACGGCGCACGAACCAGTTTTACTTCGGATACTTTGTTGGACTGTCTGTCTTCGTACTGATGACGCTGGTTACGAACACCGGCTTCCACCGACCCGTCTTTGGTACCACGCTGGCCCTTCTGCTCACCACCTCGGCCCTCTGCCTGATCATTGTGATGATCTACAACACCATCGACCAGATGCGGCCGGCGCAGATCATCCAATTCATTCATGGCCGGGTACTCAACGCCCGGAGAGTGGATCTCCGGTTACTCTCCGCGACCAGGAGAACGCCGCGGCAGGAATGGCCCATCGCGGTCTCAATCCGCTCGCGCGAAGCCGGATACGTGGTCGGTCTCGACCTTGCCCGCATTGGGAAGGTGGTCGAGCGGCACGGGCGCGGGACCGTTGAGATCGAGTTCGACACGACGGTCGGGGAGTACCGCGCCGTCCAGGACCCCCTGTTCAAGGTTCGCTGCCAACCCGGCGTTGTGCTCGACGCGGACGCACGGACATCCATCATCGACGAGACGCTGGCCGCGCTCGCTTACGACGACGGACGCGACCTCAACCACGACGCCACATATGGTCTTCACCAACTCTCCACCATCGCATGGACGTCGATATCGACCTCGAAATCCAACCCGAGCCCGGGCATCTTGGTCGTCTAGGCCCTGCGGGACGTGATCTCGCAGTGGGGCGATGGCGAGAACGATGCGGGCGAGAATGCGGCGTCTTGCATCGTCTATCGGGACGCCGCGCCGATCGCGGCGACCGATGCCCTCAAGGCCGTCATCGTGGTCGCTTCGGAATCGATCCAATCCCAGACCTTGACCGAAGCAATCACGACCCTCGCCATCCTGCTTCGCCATGTCGGCCAGCCGATGGCCGAGCGGCTCGCGGACATCGCCAATCGCGCGCCGTCGAGTCTCGGTGAGCACGTCCTCACGCGTCAGCTCGAAGTCGCGCTCTTGGACCTCTCCCGAGCGCTGGAGGAGCGGTGTTTCGCCAGCGTGTCCGACGCCGTTTCGAACTCCACCGCAGAGCTTGCCGCCAGCTTGGGGAAACTCAACGCACGTTCGACGCGGGTCCCCGGGACCACGTCGTAGCGGATCGCAGGGCGTTCGGTACGATAAGGCAGAGGATCGCCGCTGCGCCTGCCCGCGAAGCATGCTTCGATGGAGGCCGATGCGATGCTGTCAGTTCAGTCCAAGCTGCGACTTGCTCGTCAGGTGTCCGTTGCGGAACGATAGGGTGAGATTCGCGCCATAAGTGCCGGTCCCACGCCAGGAATAGGTCGCCCGGTGGGTCTTGCCGATGCGCATGCTGGTCACCGCCCGGCCCTGGCAGCCGAGAATCTCGACGGCGCGGCGGTAGCTCATGCCGTGCTTGAGAGCAGCATACGCTTGGCGTGTGATCCGGCACTCGGAGGCGGTCGCGCTCGTGGGGGCGATCAAAACGGTAAGGAGGGCGGCCAGAACGGCCCTGGACTGGAGGTTCGACATGGGGGACCAGCAACGTCGGGGGAGGGCGGCAGGAACATTCGGCAGTGACGTTGGACCCGACGCTCAGCCGGGCTTGCCCGATGCCGGCGCGGTCGCATCCCCGGGCTTCCGATCCGGTTCGACGTCGCCCGCAGGCCGCACGACGACCTTCAGGTTCTGGCGCATCTCCTGGAGGTGATCGACCACGACGCGGTCTCCGTCCGTGAGACCGTCGAGGATCGCGGTGTTCTCGCCGTGGATGTCGCCGGTGGTGACGGGCTTCTGCTGAACCGTTCCGTCGGCAGTGACCACGTAGACGATCTGCTGGGCGAGCTGGGCATCGAGCGAAACGGTTGGGACCAGCAGCCTGTCCTTCGTGCCGGTTCGGATGCTGGCGCGCACGAACTGGCCGGGTAGGAAGCGCTCGTCGGCATTCGGCATCAGGGCCCGCACGAGGCGGCGGGCGGTTCTCGGATCGAATCGCTGCGTCTGCCGTTCGTGATCCTGCTCGGCACGCCGATCGCGATCTTCGGGGCGGTGGGCTTCCTCGCCATCCGGGGCCTTGCCCTCGACATCTTCGGTCAGGTCGGGCTCCTGCTCTTGGTGGGGCTGGCCGCCAAGAACTCGATCCTGCTGGTTGCCTTCGCGGAGGACCTGCGCCAGCAGGGCGAGGACGTGCTCAAGGCCGCGCAGGACGCCACCCGCCTGCGTATGCGCCCGATCCTGATGACGTCGTTCGCTTTCATCATGGGCTCCGTGCCCCTCGCCATCGCCAGTGGCGCCGGGGCCAACGCCCGCGTCTCGATGGGGACCGTCGTGATCGGCGGCCTGCTGGTGGCCACCTTCATCACCCTGTTCATCACCCCGACCTTCTACGTCGCCTTCGAGCGCCTCCTGGGCAAACCGGCTGCATCGCGTGAGCAGCCTGATGGCGCAAGGATGCCTCAGCCGGCGGAGTGATCGTCTCCATCGGGGTAAGATTTTGGCGCACCAGGTGATCTATCCAAGAAAGGCCTCTCCTCACCCGTCTGCTCAAGCGCCGTATCGCTTCTGTAGCAGCCATTCCGCTCTTCACCTGGAGTCGCAATCCCGATCCCGACCCAACATCGCCGTTCGCGGCGGTTTACTCTTTGCCTTTAGCGGTCCTTCGTCTGGCTGCATTTTCGGAAACCCCACGCGCATCGTCCATGGCATCCACTGAGATGGGCCGCACTGTTCAAAGCCATTTTCTGGGAAAGCCGCTGGCGCGCCTCCGGCTTCGTTCGGAGCGCGGCCGAGCCCAGGCCCGGGATCTTCGCCGAACGGCACAAGGCCGCAGAACAGGGTCTGGTCTAGATGAATCGCACCGGGTTTCCCGGAGGCCATTTGGTTTGGGTCAAGCGGCCAGGGGTCGAACCTCGGTCTGGGCAGCCGACGGTGATCGAACCAATCCACCCATTCGAGAGTCGCGTACGCGACCGCTACGGGCCATGCCGATGCATGATCCGGGTTTAAGCAATCCGATTACGGTCTCAGCGAGAACATACTGGCGCGCGCCTTCGCAGGGCCGTGTCGTTGATCGCCAGACAGGCATCAGAGGGCCACCGACCGACCGACCGATCCGCCTCGACGGGCCAGTTCCGTCCAGAGCGGTCCGTCATCCCGGGTTGGGGAGGCGCGCCGCCATCGGCGACAAGCTCCGTCATCGGCGACAGGCTCTTGCGATCCCCCTGACCGGGAAGGCCACGCAAGATTGAGCGGCGCCCAGGCTCGCCGGGTCTTGCGCCGCATCACCGCCAGGAACGGCGCCAGCCAGATATCAGCAGCCCGTCCGTCCCCTCGCGATCCCAATCCGTTGGTGCCTCCCGCACCATCTGGGAAACAACGCATCGCATCCCGATGATCCTCCCCAGCCAAACAGCCAGAAGCCGTTCCAGCTTGACGGTCGAAGCTTCATCACCCCGACCGTCCCGAGTCGCATGACGCCTGAAGCAACCATGCCATCACGGGATCCTTCCCGATGACCGACGTTTCCCCGTGGTTCCCTCGAAGAAGGCACGTGAGTGTCGACGTCCGGCGCCGAGGTACGAAAGGGATGACGCGCGGCCTATTGACGACCGGCAGCAATCACGGACGCCGAGGCGTCATCGGTAAAGGCTCAATTCCGGTCTCGGATCGGCAATGAAGCCGTCGCGGTTCGGCATCTTCACCTTCGGCAGCGTGGTCGCATCCAGTGTCTCGTCGGCTTTGATGATTTTGCCCTGAGCGAGGATGTACGCGACGACGCTGTAGACCTGATCGTCGGTGAGCGACCCCGGCGCGTTGAACGGCATCGCGCGCTTGACGTAGTCGAAGAGCGTCGTCGCATACGGCCAGTAGCTTTCCGTCGTCTTCACCGGATTGTTCGTGGCAAGGCTTCCGCGACCGCCGATCAGCTTGTCTGCACCGATCCCGGGCGCCATGTTGCCTTGGAGCTGCTCACCGTGGCAGGCGGCACAACTCTCGGTGAAGACCGTTTCGCCCTGTAGAGCCGTCCCCGAACCTGCCGGCAGGCCCTTCCCACTCGGCGGGATCGAGAAGTAGGCGCGCAGATCGGCGTCGGTCACGGAATGTCCCACCCCGAGCCGGGTATCGGCGGTCATTTGTGCCATGCAGACGCCGGGAACGGCGGTCAGCATCAAACCCGTGAGCAGGCAACTCAGCTTACGCATGGACATTGCTGACTCCTCCGGACTGCGACACGCCCCAGCTTTGGATGGCGTTCAGATGATAGACGGAAGCCGCAGGACCATGATCGCCACGGATCGCGATCAGTTCGGCCCGCGTCGGTTGAACGTAGCCGGTCTCGTCGGTGCAGCGGCTCTGCAGCACGACCGGGGAACCGTCCCAGCGCCATGGGAAAGAGAATCGTACCGTGCACATTGGTTCAGGCGTCGAATCGAGGCGCGCCGGGTACCAAGTCCGGCCGGCATCGGTGGACACATCGACGGACTGCACGCGGCCACGGCCGGACCAGGCAAAGCCGGTGATCGTATAGGAACCCGGCCCCGGAAGTCGCATGTCGCCTGACGGAAACGTAATGACCGACTTCGCGTCCATGTCGAGCGTGAACAGACGGGCCCGGCCATCCGCCATCAGGTCGGTGTACTTCGACGTTTCCTCGCGGGTCATGAACGGCTTGTCGCTGACTTCCAGGCGGCGAAGCCATTTGATGTGCGTATTGCCCTCGTAGCCCGGCAGGAGCAGACGGATCGGGTAACCCTGCTCGGGCCGGATCGCCTCGCCATTCTGCCCATATGCGATGATCGCATCCTTGAGCATCTTCTCCATGGGGATGGATCGCGTCATCACCGCCGCATCCGCGCCCTCCGCCAGCACCCAGGCACTGTCGGGTTTGAGCCCAACCTCGCGCGCCAACGTCGAGAACAGCACCCCGGTCCATTCGGAGGTGCTGAGCAGCCCATGTGTCTGCTGCACCGTCTTCAGGGTCGGCTTCTTCCACTCGGTCAAGCCGTTGCCGGAGCATTCGATGAAGTGCTTACGGGTCACCGACGGCAGACGCTTGATGTCGTCCATGCTGAACCGCTTCGGCGTATCGACCATACCGTGCAGGACGAGGCCGTGGCGTGCGGGATCGATGGTCGGGATACCGCCGTGATGCCGCTCGAAATGGAGCCCGGAAGGCGTGATGTTGCCGACGAGATCCGCAAGCGGCGTCAGTGACCATGACGTGTTCTCGTTTGGGGTGGGATAACGGACGCGCACCGCCGTCTCGAATTGCGAGCGGGTGCCGTAGCCACCATCCGCCGCTACCGGTCGTCCCTGCTCCTTGGTCGGGTCATCGGGCACGTCGAACAGCTGAGCGCCCGCTGGAGCCTTGCCCTCGGCCCGCGCCCCGCCGGCCGCAATGGCAGCGGCACCGATCGTCGAGCCCGAGGCGAACAGAAAGCGACGGCGCTCGTTCCTCGTCGCATACATGCCGTCGCGGCATGGGCACTCTTGGCTTGTGCCATCCCGGCCCGAGGATCGGGACCCCGCGGGGAAATCGCGTTCTCCAACCATGGCACAACCACTCCCTGCTTAGTTTATGAATGCAATCTGATGTCGCATTTGCTTCGTATCTACCTACTGGATGGTAGCTTAGCCGGACATACAAAGCAAATCCTTCTCTCCAATGAGGCGGACGTAGACAAGCCATCTATTTCGAGGTGTGATCTGCGATGACGGGTCGTGTCCCCCGGCATGGCGTAACTCGCTGGGAGCCACCACGATTACCGCCTTGGGCCAGGAGGATCAGGCCATCAGGGTGCGCAGGCCGATCCGGGGATCATCGCCGATGGAGCAATGCCTACCAGGGCGATGGAGCGCGAGCGCTGGACGGCCCGCTCGTCGTTCCGTTCCGGCAGGATCGCGCCGACGAGGCGGGTGATGACTGCCGCATCAGGGAAGATGCCGTCGACCTCGGTCCGACGCTCGATCTCATGGTTCAGGTGCTCCAGCGAGTTCGTGCCGTGGAGCTCGATCCGGTGTGCGGCCGGGAAGCCCATGCAGGCCAGCACGTCCGGCTGGGTCTCGTCCATCAGCCCGCGCAGGGCCATCATCTCGTGGTGATCGAGGGGCACTCAGGTTCGAGGTCGGTATTCGCAACCCGACCCTACCCGGCAACCGCCGATGACCACTCCGCGAAAGAGCCCGCCCGCCACTGGTGAGCGACACCAGACGCGGGACGCGACCCGGCACCGCCGCCCTGACCTCGTCGCTCTGCACCGACAACCGACACAGACCCCACGCCGGACACGACGGAAAACCGCCGATCGGCAGAATCGCCGAGGACAACCTCGCTTGGAAATGCCCCCTAGGCGACCGCCGCCGGTCTGGAGCTCGTTTTCGGCGACAACCGCTGGCCCCAGCGGACGAGAGAATCGATGACGGGCTCGAGTTCGAGCCCGACCTCGCTCAGGCGGTATTCGACCTTCGGTGGGACCTGCGGGTAGACCGTCCGAACGACGATGCCATCAGCCTCCATCTCACGAAGCTGCGCGGTCAACATCTGCTGGGTGACACCCGGAATCGCGCGGTGGAGCTCACCGAAGCGTTTGACCCCTCCCATGAGATGATAGGTGATGTGCAGCTTCCACTTGCCTCCAAGTGCCCCAACGGCGCGAACGACAGGACAGTCAGCATCCTCGGGAGAGCAGCTCATAGTGGCATCCATCCGATCTCAACACTATGTTTTTCCATAGTGACTTTGATTTTTATGAGTTCTTACGGGGGTTATACAGATTCTGATATCGGGTTCCACCCAACGAAGGAGAACGCGATGAACAAAATCCTGGTGACCGGGGCGACCGGACCGCAGGGACGTCCCGTGGTCGAGAAGCTCATTGAGGCGGGCTTCAAGGTTCGCGTCCTCGTGCGTGACCCGGCCAAGGCCCGCGATCTCGCGGACATGGGCGCGGAGGTGGTGCCAGGTGACCTGGACGACCTCTCCAGCATCGCAGCCGCGACCGAGGGGCAGGACGGCGTGTTCCTGACGTTGGCATTCTTCACCGGAACTCACGCACAAGGGAAGAACGTGATCGAGGCCGCCGCCAAGCATGGCGTCCGGCGGATCGTGTGGAACGTCGCCGGCCGCATTCAGCAGCAGGACATCGGCAACCCGGCGATCGACAAATGGCGCCCCATCCTCGCGGACCTGAAGGCGAGCGGCGTTCCCTTCACCGTACTCCAGCCGACCGTCTACATGGAAAACTTCCTGAACCCGGCGATCGCCAGAGAGGTGGCCGAGACGGGCGTGCTCGCCTATCCCATTCCTGAAAGCGCCCACACGCAGTGGATCAGCCACCAGGACACCGCCGCCTACACGCTGGCCGTTTTCCGGCGCGGCGGCGACGACAGCATGGTCGTCGACGTCGCCGGACCGGAGGATCTGACAGGCGCGCAGATCGCCGAACGGTTCGGCAACGCGCTGGGTCGGACCATCGTGTTCCGCCCGATGCCGCCCGCCGAGTTCGCCCGGACGTTCCCCGAGGGGAGCGACCCGGAACCCATCGTGAGGCACTACACGAACGTCTTCTCCAACCCGGAGATCATGACGTCCGACGTCGATCACGCGGCATCGCTCCGCATCCTCCCGATCACGCCGCTTTCGTTCGAGGATTGGGTGCGACTGTACCGTGACGCGTTCACCAAGCGCTGATCGTGCGGCGGCCGGGCCCTTGGCCTGGCCGGCCCTGCCTGGGCGCGCACGGCCTCGCCGAGGGGGGCCTCCGGGTCCTCCGCGAGGCGGCCGTTGACGAAATAGGCCTCGGCATTGGTCACCGCGCTGGCCTGGACGCTCATGAGGTCGGCGAAGCGGAACGGCAGGGCGATCTCCACCACCTCGGCACCGAGCCGTTCGAAGTGCTCGAGAGCCACGTCGTAGGCGTTCAACATCTCGAACGAGACGTCCGCCCGTTCCGCCTTCGGCTTGCGCACGAGACGCAGTCCGCGCCCGCCGCGCGTCAGGCCGGGCAGCGAGTCGACCGGCTCGATGCCGCGCGTCGCGGGAACAAGGACATCGTGCCCCGCGATCGCGCGATTGAGAACCGCCAACGTCGGCGACCGAGGGGCCGAGGGGTCCCGGCGTGTCCAGGGTGGCGCTCAACGGGACGTTCCCATGGGTGCTGACGCGCCCGACCGTGACCTTGAGGCCGGTGAGCCCGCAGAAGGTGGCGGGCAGGCGGACGGAACCACCCGTATCGGTGCCGATGCCCCAGGGCGCCATGCGGGCTACCACACGGACGCCGGTGCCGCTGCTCGACCCGCCGGGCGTGCGGGCGACCGCGCGATCCCGGGGATTCCAGGGCGTGCCGAGATGCTCGGTTGGTGCCCCACACGCCGTAGGCGAACTCGACGGTGTGCGTCTTGCCCAGCACGATCATCCCGTGTCCCATCAGCCGCTGGGCGACGGTGGCCGTGGCGCTGGCGCGGCGGGCCCGGTGCGCGTCCGAGCCACCCATGGTGATCCGACCGGCGGGGTCGATCGGGTCCTTGAGCACCACCGGCACCCCGTGCAGGGGGCCGGCGGCGTGACCGGACCGGATCGCCCGGTCGGCGGCAAGGCGTAGCGCTCAATCCCCAAGGTCTTGAAGGCAATTATGATGCGGAATTGAGCATTTTAATGCGATAAATATTGGAAAGCATCGACATCTCGCGCGGCCGATCTCGGCTTGCTTCCGGTAATGCAGCGAGCCGGTCATGAGTGCCGTCGCGTCGGCAGTTTGCGCGTGGCATCCCGGCAGCCGCATTGCTTCACCGGCGATTTTCCCTCAAGCGAACGGCGTTCACCTTGACGCGGACCGGAGCACGTCCTGCGATGGAAGACCGTTTTGACATTGCCGTCGTCGGCCTCGGCGCCATGGGCAGCGCGGCCCTCTATCAACTGGGGCTGCGCGGCGTGAAGGCGGTCGGCCTCGATCGCTTCGCCCCACCGCATACCCTGGGATCGAGCCACGGCGAGAGCCGCATCACCCGGCAGGCCGTCGGCGAGGGCCGCGACTACGTCCCCTTCGTCCTGGCCTCGCACCGGATCTGGCGGAGCTTGGAAGCGGAGACCGGCGAGACGCTGCTGACAGCCTGCGGCGCCCTCGTGATGGGGCCGGGCAGCGGCGTCTCCTCACATCACGGAAAGCCGGATTTCGTCGGACGCTCGATCGATGCCGCGCGGGCATTCGCGATCCCGCACGAGGTTCTCGATGGGCACGAGGTCGCGCGCCGCTTCCCGCAGTTTCGCAATCTCGGCGGCGACGAGAAGGCCTATTACGAGCCGGGCGGCGGCTACGTCCGGCCAGAGCGCTGCATCGCCGCGCAGCTGCGCCGGGCCGGCGCGCTCGGTGCCGAGATCCGCACCGGCACGACGGTGCGTTCGATCCTCCAGGAGCCGGGCGGGGTCCGGATCGAGACCGATCGCGGCGTCGTCCACGCCGATCAGGTGGTGGTCGCGGCCGGCGCCTGGACCGCGCCTCTGCTCGGCGCCCCCTTCACGGACCTGCTCACCGTCAACCGGCAGCTCCTGCACTGGTACGCTCTCGACGACGTCTCGGCCTACGGCCCCGACGCGCCGGTCTTCATCTGGATGCACGGCTCCGGCGACACGGACTATCTCTACGGCTTCCCGCCCCTGCCGGGTGAGTCCCAGGTCAAGGTCGCCACCGAGCAGTACGAAACGGCCACGCGGGCCGAGGCCCTCGATCGCACCGTGACCTCGGATGAATCCGCCGCCATGTACAAGCATCACGTGGCGGGCCGGCTTGCCGGCGCGACGGCGCGGGTGACCCAGGCCGCGGCCTGTCTCTACACCGTGACGCCCGACCGCGGCTTCATCATCGACCGCCACCCGCGGATGGACCGGGTCCTCGTCGTGTCGGCCTGCTCCGGGCACGGTTTCAAGCACTCGGCCGGTATCGGCGAGGCCGTGGCGGACGAGATGGTTCGGGCCGACGGCCGCCTCGATCTCGCACCGTATTCGCTCGCGCGGTTCGGCTGATCCCCGAAGCGATGGCCTATTGATTGCTTGACCCGGTTAGACCGGACAAGGCAGTCTCTCCGAAGAGCGCGCGTCGAGCCCCGGTCTCGTTTCCGGTCGACCCGGATATGCCATGCTAAAGGTATCCTTCCATGCGTAAGCCGACTTTGGCGTTCCTCGGCTCCAGCCTGCTCGCGGCGGCAACCCTGCTTTCCGCTCCCCTGGCGACAGCCGCGGACGGGATCGAGGCGATCAAGCAGCGCGGGACGCTCATCGTCGGCGTGAAGGCGGATTACCGCCCCTTCGGCTTCCGCGATCCGAGCGGGGCGATCATCGGACTGGAGCCGGACCTCGCCGCCGACGTCGCCAAGCGCCTCGGCGTCAAGCTCGAGCTCGTGCCGGTGGTCTCGTCGAACCGGATCGAGTTCCTGCAGCAAGGCAAGGTCGACCTCCTCATCGCCACGCTCTCCGACAAGCCGGAGCGCCGCCGCGTGGTGCAGGCCATCGACCCGCAATACTATTCCGACTTCGTCAACGTGATGCTGCCCAAGAAGGCCGGCATCACCGATTGGGCGCAACTGAAGGGCAAGCCCCTCTGCGCCACCTCCGGCGCCTGGTACAACAAGGACGTGGCCCGGACCTACGGCGCGGAGATCGTCGCCTTCGACGGCTCCGAGAAGCCGCTCTTCGCGTTGAAGCAGGGCAATTGCCTCGGCTACGTCTACGACCAGAGCATGCTGCAGGGGAAACTCCTCGATGCCGACTGGAAGGCGGATTACGGGCTGCCGCTGAAGGGGATCCTCGACGCGCCCTGGATGATGGCGGTGGCGCTCGGCAACAGCGCGCTGCAATCCCTCCTGGAGACGACGACCAAGGACTGGATGAAGTCCGGCTTCATCGTCGAGGAGGAGAAGAAGTGGGGCATCGAGCCGACGGACTACTCGAAGGCGATGCACGAAAAGTACAAGAACGCGACCAACTGAGCCGCCCCAGACCGTTCGACCGGCCATCCGAGGAGCATGATGGACGCCGTTCCGAACTGGTTCCGGGGCCTCTACGAGACCACGGGCTACAACTTCACCGTCTTCTACGACCCCTATGACTGGGACCGCTACGTCAACGGCCTGAAAACGACCCTGCTGCTCGTGGTGACGACGATCCTGGCGAGCCTCGTCATCGGCGCCGTGGGGGCGCTGATCCAGGGTGGCCCTTCGCGGCTCCTGCGCGGCCTCGTCAACGGTTTTGTCGTCGTGTTCCGCAATACGCCGCCGCTGGTGCAGATCTTCTTCTTCTACTTCGGTCTCGGCACCCTGCTGCCGGCCACCCAGACCGCCGACGGCCTGCGCGTGCCGCTCCTCGACAACGTGCAATGGGCCATCGTCTCGCTGGCCCTGTTCGCCGGGGCCTTCAACGTGGAAATCTTCCGCTCCGGCATCGAGGCGGTGCCGCGCACCACCATCGAGGCGGCCGAGTCCCTCGGCTACACCCGGCTCAAGGCCTACCTCTACGTCGTGCTGCCGCTCGCCCTCCGTGTCTGTCTGCCGGCCCTCAACAACAACCTCATCAATCTCCTGAAGACCACCACCCTGGCCTACGCCATCGCGGTGCCGGAGACCCTCTACGCGGTGAAGCAGATCTGGTCGGAATCGCAGAACGTGCTCGAGATGATGATCGTCCTGCTGGCGACCTACGCGGTCCTCGTCGGCGTCCTGGTCTGGCTCATGCACCGCTGGGAGCGGGCTCTGCGGATCCCGGGCTACAGCCGGTGAGGGCGCCACCGCCGACCGCCGGCGACCTGCCGGTGCTGCTGCCGTTCCGGGTCTCGCGCACCCGAGCCCGGTTCGCCCTCGGCCCGGTGCGGGCCTGGCTGCTCGGAGCGTGGCTCGCGGGCCTCCTCCTCGTGCTGCCGGCCTTCGCGCAGGGGCCAGACGCGGTGCTGTCACCGCTTCAGGTGATCCTGCGCTGGGCACCGCTGCTGCTCACGGGCTTTGCCTTCAACGTCGCGATCTCGCTCGTGGCGATGCTCCTCGGGACGGGAGCGGGCGTCGGGCTGGGCCTCGCCCTCGTCAGCGAGGGGCCGATCCTGCGCCGCGTCGCCTGGGGCCTGACGCAGTTCTTCCGCAACGTCCCCTGGCTGGTGCTGCTATTCTTCGTGATGCTCCTCGTGCCGTTCCAAGTCACGGTGTTCGGCCTGCGCGTGCCGCTACCCGACTGGGTCAAGGCGACGGTCGGGTTCGCGCTACCGGTGATGGCCAACGTCGCCGAGATCGTGCGTGGCGCCGTGCGCTCGGTGCCGGCCACCCAGTGGGAGGCGGCCGAGTCGCTGGCCTTCACCCGGCGTCAGACGCTGTTCCGCATCATCCTGCCCCAGTGCCTCAAGCGGATGCTGCCGCCCTGGATGAACGTCTACGCTCTCATCGCCATGGCCACCGTGCAGGCCTCGATCGTCGGCGTCACCGAGATGCTGACGCTGACGGCGCAGGTGCACGCGGCGGAAGGGGGCCGGCCCGAGCTGTTCGCGCCGCTCTACGGCTTCGCCCTGCTGTGCTTCTTCCTCTACTGCTACCCGATCGACCGGCTGACCGCGCGCCTGGAACGGCGCTTCGAGACTGTGTGAGGCCAGCGTTCCCGATGGTGCGTCCCCGATGCTGAAGGTCCCGACCGCCGATGCACCGATCGTGCAACTGCTCGACGTGCACAAGTCCTTCGGCGAGGCCGAGGTTCTCAAGGGCATCAGCTTCGCCGTGCGCCGGGGCGAGGTCATCTGCATCATCGGACCGTCGGGTTCGGGCAAGTCGACGCTGATCCGCTGCATCAACGCCCTCGTGCCGGTCACCTCCGGCACCATCCGGGTCGACGGGATCGAGGTGGTCGACCCGAAGCTCGACAAGCTCGCCCTGCGGCGCAAGGTCGGCATGGTGTTCCAGCAGTACAACCTGTTTCCGCACAAGACGGCGCTGGAGAACGTCATGATGGCGCCGATCCACGTGCTCGGCCAGGACAGGCGCGAGGTCGAGGTCCGCGCGCGTGCCCTCCTCGCCAAGGTCCGGCTCGCCGGCAAGGAGGCGGCCTATCCCGGCGAGATGTCGGGCGGGCAACAGCAGCGCGTCGCCATCGCCCGCTCGCTGGCGATGCGGCCGGACGTGATGCTGTTCGACGAGGTCACGGCCGCGCTCGACCCGGAGACGGTCAAGGAGGTGCTGGTCACCATCCGCGAACTCGCCGAGGAAGGCATGACCTGCCTCCTCGTCACCCACGAGATGAACTTCGCCCGCGAGGTCGCCGACCACGTCTACTTCACCGATCGCGGCGTCATCGTCGAGCACGGGCCGCCCGAGACCCTATTCTCGTCGGCCGTCGATCCGCGCACCCGGCGATTTCTATCCCAGGTTCTTTGAGGACCTCTCCGGGCGCGGCCAGGCAAACTTGGCGCGCGACGTCCTCGAAGCTACGGGTCGCCTCGGGTCCATGCCGACCTGCGGGCAGAAGCCGAACTGCCCGTCTCGGACGCGTGAATCGTCTCCTGCGCCGCCATGGCCTCCGGGCCCTGGCCGGGCGTCGATTTCGACCCTGCACAACCGACAAGCTGGGCGACCCGGGACGAGGCCCGACGCGACCTGTTCGCGGACATCGAGGGCGACGGCAATCGGCAGCGCATCCGTTCGGACCGTCGTTTCATCACACCCGCGCAGGCCGAGCGAGACGCGCGCTTAAACCCCCGTGTCCGCGAAACCGGCGTCTGAGGCCAGTCTCACGCGTGAACATCCGGTTCTGCGTGGGACGCTGACGGGCCACTCACGGCTCGCGTCGTCCGGGCCCATCCGCCGCCGCCGTGACCTCCGCTTGTCGGGCCTGACGCTCGGCCTGCCGGCGCCCGAGCCAGAGGCTGTTCACCAGCCAAGCCGCCGAGAGCGGAACCGCCGTCACGGCGACGGCCGTCGAGCCGAGCCCCAGGGCGGCGATGCCCGCGAAGGACCAGGCCCCGAGTTGGTCGCCGACGCGGTAGACCACCGTGTCGATGAAGTTCTTGGCCTTGTAGCGATCCTCGCGCGGAACGACCGTGAAGAGGACTTCGCGGATCGGCCGGGCGATCGCGAAGTTGCCGGCCCGGCGCAAGACCTGGAACACCACAATGGCGGTGATCGTGGGCGACACCGCGAGCGCCGCGAAGCCCAGAATGCTCGCCGCCGGCAAGAGGGCCAGCGCCGGCCCGACGCCAATGCGCCGGACGATCCGACCCGTGAGGAAGAACTGAACGCCGAGGGTTAGCACGTTCACCAGGAGGTCGACGCTGGCGAAGAACGCCGTCTGCGCGCCCCGATCGGGGAAGCTGCGCTTCGCGATGCCGGCCTGCTCGAAATAGAGGAAGGTCGACGTGATGGAGAACAGCAGCAGGAACAGGCCGATGTTGAGGAGGTAGGGCGAGCGGAACGTGCGGGTAATGCCGGCAAAAGCGCTCCCGCCGATCGCCTCCGCCGGCGCGGCGTCTCCGGCAACCGGCGCCCTGTGCAGCCGGTCGGACAGGCGGGCGAGGCCGCGCATGCTGAACACGGCCGCCTCGAGGAGGACGGCCGCGCCGACGAGGAGGGCCCAGGTCGGCACGTCGCGGGCGAGGATGGCCGTCGTCGCGGAGCCCGCGATGGCCCCGAGAGTCGCGCCGGCCGCGATGAAGCCGAACAGGCGCTTGCCCTGCTCGGTGGAGAAGACGTCGACGATCGTGGCCCAGAACACCGAGACGACGAACAGGTTGAAGATCGACAGCCAGACGAAGAAGGCGCGGCCGATCCAAACGTCGCCCTCCGGACCGGCGACGTAGAGGCCGCCCGCGAACAGCAGGATGTTGGCCGCGAAGAACCGGTAGGTCAGGGGCACGAACCGGGCTCGGGGCAGCGTCTTCACCAGCCAGGCGAACGGCACGTTCAGGACCAGCATGCCGACCAGGGTGCCGGTGAACAGCCAGGGCAGGTTCTCGAGGCCGCCGGCGATGCCCATCTGATCCCGGATCGGGCGCAGCACGTAGTAGGCGGCCAGAATCGAGAAGATGTAGGCCCAGGACCAGGCGAGCGCCGGAGCCTCTCCGGGCCGGACGTCGACGAGGCGCCCGAGCCAGGCGGCTGCGGACCGATCAGGCGTTCCGCCGGGCGGGGCCGCCGGACCGGCGGCGCGATTCACCGGGCGACACCGAGGCGGGAACGCAGTTCCGGCCCGGTGATCTCCAGGCCGAAGCCCGGGGAGCCCATGGCGAAGCTGTCCGCCTTGGCCAGCGGACCGACCACCACGGGATCGAACCCGGCCTCTTCGACGAGCCGGCTTACCGTCGCGAGGGCTTGCGGATCGTCGCCCGCCAGGGGAATGCCCATGCGGCCGCCGTCGCGATGCGCGTTCTTGGCGAACAGCTTGTAGTTCGCGAAGTTGAAGGCGCGCACGATCCGGGCGCCGGCGAGATACTTGGCCGAGACCGCCGCGATGCCCTGCGCCTGCACCTCCCCGTAGACCTCGCCGTCGCGGGCCTGGGTCGCGTTCCCGGCGTCGATGACGACCTTGCCCGCCCAGGCCGCGGCGTAGTCCCGGGCGAGTTGCGGATAGGCCTTGTAGGGCACGGCGACCACCACGACGTCGCCGAAGGCGATCGCCTCGGCGGGCGTGCCGGCCCGTGCCCTGGGCCCCAAGCCCTCCACCAGGGTCTTCAGCTCCTCCGGGTGGCGGGAGGAGAGCATCACCGCGTGCCCGGCCTTGGCCCAGAAGCTCCCCAGGGTGCCGCCGATGTTTCCGGCCCCGATGATTCCGATCCGCGCCGGCACCGCCGCCTTCACCGGTTCGTTCGCCACCGGTTCGTTCGCCACCGGTTCGTTCGCCACCGGTTCCTGGGCGGCGGCCGGAACCGCCGCAGCCAGAACGCCCGCGGCCGCGAGCGTCAGGAGCGTGCGGCGGGAGACAGAGTTAAAGTGCATCGACCAGGGCCTCCATACGGGTGCGCAGGGCTGCGTCGGGCATCCGCCCGCGCGCGGCGCCGAGGTTGTCCTCGACATAGGCGGCCTTGGCCATGCCGGGGATCGGGCAGGTCACGGCCGCATGCCCGAGGACGTATTTCAGGAAGAATTGCGGCCAGCTCGCGCAGTCGAACTCGGCGGTCCAGGGGGGCAACGCGCGGCCCTGCACGGCCTTGAACAGGCGGTCGCGCCCGAAGGGCACGTTGACCATCACGGCCATGCCGCGCTCGGCCGCCAGCGGCAGGATGCGCTCGGCGGCGCGGCGGTCGTCGAGGGCGTAATTGACCTGGATGAAGTCCAGGGTCTCGCGTTTCATCAAGACTTCGAGGTCCGGGAACTGGCTGTCGCGCCAGACCGTGACGCCGAGATAACGGATCTTCCCCCGCGCCTTGAGCTCGCGCAGGGTCGCGAGGTTCGCGTCCGGGTCGATCAGGTTGTGGACCGCGATCAGGTCGATCACCGACGTCTTCAGCCGCGCGAAGGAGCGGGCGATCTCGGCAGCACCTCCCTCGCGGCCGGGGGTCCCGACCTTGCTGCACAGGAACACCTTCTCGCGCAGCCCGTCCTCACCGAGGATGAGCCCGAGCACGTCCTCGGCCGTGCCGTAGCTCGGGGCGGTGTCGATCACGGTTCCGCCGAGGGCCACGAAGCGCTGCACCGCCTCGCGCAACGGGGCCACTTTCTCCGGAATCGGCTCGACCTCGTAGCGCCGCGAAGTGCCGATGCCGACCACCGGCAGGGTCTCGCCGGAGGAGGGAATGGGGCGACGCAACAATCCGACGGTCTCCGCCCGGGCGGGGGCGGGCGTCCGCGCGAGCAGCAGGCCCGACAGGGGCAGCAGGCCGGCCCCTGCCACGAAGGCGCGTCGAGATGGATGCATGGGGCACGGACCTCCGGCAGGCGACGTCCGGTCCATCTAGGGTGTTTTCGCCCGCCGTCAGGGGGGCGGCAGGAAGTCCCGGGCGCGGCGCGCCCCGTCCTCACCCGGCGCCGGCGCGGAGCGCACGCCGGTTACCGAGTCGGGATGCGGCAGCCTAGGGAGCGATCAGCAGGGCGCCGCCGAAGCGACGCTCCTCCGCCGCGACGTGGGCCTCCACGATGTCATCGAGCCTGAAGCGGCCGCCGATATCGACGCTGACATGCCCCTGGGCAATGGCCTCGAACACGTCGGCGGCATTGGCGCGGAAGGTGGCCGGATCGGCATTGTGGGGAAAGACGGAGGGGCGCGTCAGGAAGAGGCATCCCTTCTTGTTGAGGAGTTCCGGGTCGACCGCCGGGGCCTTTCCGGACGAGGCGCCGTAACAGACGACGAGACCGAACGGGGCAGCACAATCGAGCGACTTGATCAGGGTGTCCTTGCCGATCGCGTCGTAGACGACACGCGCTTTTCGGCCGCCGCTCGCTCTCAGGAAGGCGTCGGGCCATTCCGGATCGTTGAGGTCGATGACATCCACGCACCCAGCGGCGAGCGCGGTCTCCCGCTTGCCGGGAGAGCCCGTGGTACCGAAGACCGTGGCGCCCAGCGCCGTCGCCCACCGTGTCAGGATCTGCCCGACGCCGCCGGCGGCCGAATGCACGAGCAGGACCTCGCCGGCCTGCACGGCGTGCGTCTTGCGCAGGAGGTACTGGGCCGTCATCCCCTTGAACAGCAGGGTCGCCGCAGCCTCGTCGCTCACCGTGTCCGGCAACGCGACAAGCTTGTCGGCAGGCACGTTTCGACGGTCTGCATAGGCGCCGACGCCGGCGTTCATGTAGGCGACCCGATCGCCGCTTTGGATATGCGTGACACCCGAACCGACCGCTTCGACGACCCCGGCCGCCTCGAAGCCCAGGCCCGTCGGCAGGGGAAGCGGATAGATGCCCTTGCGTTGGTAGATGTCGATGAAATTGAAGCCGATGGCCGTTTGCCGAACCCGCACCTCACCCGGCATCGGGGAGGCAAGTTCCTCCGTCACGATGGATAGCACCTGGGGCGAGCCGAACTCGGTCAGCTTGACGACGCGTCTCGTAACCATGCGAATGCAACTCCGTGGCAGCCTGATGCGGTAAAGGGGGTATAAGCCTCATCGAAGTCTGTCGCACATCTGGGATCGAGCCACCGCGGCCAAGGTGTCATTCGACGCACCGTCGGGCCGACCAAGGGTGTTCGAGCACTGACCATCGTTCAGCTGGAAGCGATGTCCGATTAACGGTTTCGCGCTGTCAGAAGCAGTTCGTCCGCGCGCCACCCAGCTCGGTCGGAGAAGGGACGGGCGGTTCCGAACATGGCTCTGCCCCGGGGAGCCTCCGATTTCGTTGAATCAAGAACCCCTCATCGAAGACACCCCCATTTTACATCAAGAATTTTCCAATAAAAATTGCCAGGCCGCAGCATTCAGGACGGCGAGGCGTCCCTCACGCTATCGACGAAGATGGGCGCCGCGCCCCTCAAGAACGCTCCGACATCGTCGGCGATGACTTGCGAGAGGTCGTCGGGAATCGGCCAGCCATAGACGAACTTGCGGATGGCCAAGTAGAAGACTTTTCCGTGCAGCGCCCAGGCGGCCTCGGTCTCCCGTTCGGTCAGTGGCACGGTCTCGGGAGGAGGCAGGTTCAGGTCCGCCCGCATCTCCGCGCAGATCGGATGGATCACCCGGTCGCGGATGATGGCGAGGTAGCGCGGGGCGATGTCGTAGCCCTTCAGACCCGAGAATACGAAGATCCGCACCCAGACGTAGTCGAAGATCTTCTCGGCGTATTCCCGATAGAACCGGAGGATCCGCGCCTCGAGCGTCTGCGACCGATCCTGAACGAGGCCGTCCCAGGCCGGGTTCCAGCGCTGGACGTAGACGTGGTCGTAGACGCGATCGAGGAGCGCCTCCTTGGTCGGAAAGTAGCGGAAGATCGCCGAATGCGTGATCCCGATCTCGCGGGCCAATTCACGCGTCTGGCCGGCGAGACCATGCTCCGCGAAGAACTGCGCCGCCGCTTCGACGATCTGCCGCTCGCGCTGCGCGGCGGGCAAGCGCCGCCGGCCGGCGAGCGTGGCCTTCTCCGACCGCGCGACGAACGCGTCCGGGGCGCGGGCATCGGGACAATCCATGCTTCGTGACCGCTTGGTTATTTCGCTTGACGATGCCGTCCGACCCTGGATAGCTTGTAACCAAGCGGTCAACAACGAGTGATCGCACCGATACGCGGCCTGTGGGAGGGACGCTGATGAAGGCGCGGGCCTTCGATTATCGTCGCGTGGCAAGCGTGGCGGAGGCGCTCGACGCCTATGCCGCCTGTGCCGGGGAGGCGCGCTACCTCGCGGGTGGCCAGAGCTTGTTACCGGCCCTGAACCTGCGCCTCGACGCTCCGGATCTCCTCATCGACATCGGACGGATCGAGGCGCTGCGCGGCATCGCCATCGAGGGGGAATCCCTGCGGATCGGCGCCCTCACGCGCCACGCCGAGACCCTGGCATCCCCCCTCATCGCCGCCCACGCGCCGATCCTGACCCAGGCCGCCGCCTACATGGCGCATCCGGCGATCCGCAATCTCGGCACGATGGGTGGCAGCCTTTCGCTGGCCGATCCCGCCTCCGAACTGCCGGCCTGCATGCGCGCCCTCGGTGCCACCCTGGAGATCACCGGGTCGAATGGAATCCGCACCGTGCCGGCGGACGACTTCTTCCAGGACCTCTACGAGACGGCCCTCGTCCCCGGCGAAATGCTGACCGCCGTGCATGTGCCGCTGGCGGCGTCCGGGTCGCGGATGCACTTCACGGAGATCGCCCGCCGCCGCGGCGACTACGCGATGGTCGGGCTCGCGGCGAACCTCGTACTGGCGGAGGGGATCGTGACCTCGGCCCGCCTCGGTTTCTGCTCGGTGGGGCCGACGCCCATGCGGGCGCCCGCGACGGAGGCCGCGCTCACGGGGCGCCCCCTCGACGGGGATGCGATCACGGCGGCTCGCGCAGCCCTCGGGGACGACCTCTCGCCGGACGACGACGACAGCCTTTCGGCGGCGGCCCGCATGCATCTCGCCCGTGTCCTGCTCGGTCGGGTCCTGGCCGCCCTGGGCGAGGGCGGGGCCGAGGCGGTGGCCGCATGAGCTCCCCGCAGCCCCTCTCCCTCACCGTGAACGGCACGCCGGTCCGGCACTTCGTGGAGCCGCGCCTGTCCCTGGCCGATTTCCTGCGGGGCGACCTCGGCCTCACCGGCACGCATCTCGGCTGCGAGACCGGCGCCTGCGGCGCCTGCATCGTCAACCTCGACGGGCAGCCGGTCCATGCCTGCCTGATGCTCGCGGTGCAGGCGGACGGGCTCCGGGTCGACACGATCGAGGGGCTGTCGGAGGCGGGAACCCTTGCCGACCTGCAGGCCGCGTTCCATGCCCGCAACGCGCTGCAATGCGGGTTCTGTACCCCCGGCATCCTGGTGGTCGCGCATGACTGCCTCGGGGCGTGGGCGGCGTCCGGCACCGTCCCGTCCCGGGAGGTGATCCGCGACGCGCTCTCGGGCAATTACTGCCGCTGCACCGGCTACGAGGCCATCGTCGACGCGATCGAGAGCGTCGCCAAGGCCCGCGCGGGCCGCTTCGATCCGCAGCCCGGCGGGGAGGCGGCGATATGAGCGCGGCGGCCGACAGCCCGGGCGCGGGCCGTTATATCGGGCGCGGCCTGCCGCGCCCCGGCGCGCGGCGG
>NZ_BPQL01000009.1 GCF_022179225.1 Methylobacterium goesingense | reverse complement strand
CTGGCGGAGGGAGCGGGATTCGAACCCGCGATACCGTTTCCGGTATACACACTTTCCAGGCGTGCGCCTTCAACCACTCGGCCACCCCTCCGGTCCCGTCACCGCGTCTCGCAGCCGCCGCTTGGGCAGCCGGGCTTCGCTGGTGTCGGGAGGCGTCGTGTACAAGCCGCACCGGCGGGGTGCAAGCGGCGTGAACGGCAAAGCTGCCGATTCCCGGAAAGAATGTGCGTCGGCGGGCGCGATCCCCTCACCGCGGCGTCGGGACGATCCGCAAATTCGCCGTCTTCGGCGGGCAGGTCTCGATCGCGCAGGGCCGATCGAGCCTCGGGAGCGACTGACCGCCGTGATCCGTTTCGACAACGTGACCAAGATCTACCGTACGGACGGCCATCGCCGGACCATCCTGGATCGCGTCTCGTTCACGCTGAAGCCTGGCATCAGCTACGGCATCCTGGGCATCAACGGTGCCGGAAAATCTACCACCATGCGCCTGCTCGGCGGGGGCGAGATGCCCACCAAGGGCCGGGTCGTACGGAACCGGCGCGTCTCATGGCCCCTGGGCTTCTCGGGCGGATTCCACCCCAACATGACCGGGCGCGACAACATTATCTTCGTCGCGCGCATCTACGGCGAGGACCCCCGGCGCGTGCTGGAATTCGTCGAGGATTTTTCCGAACTCGGTAGCTATCTCGATGTCCAGATCCGGACCTACTCGTCTGGCATGGGATCGCGGCTCGCCTTCGGCATGAGCATGGCGATCCCGTTCGACTGCTACCTCATCGATGAGGTCACGGCCGTGGGCGATGCCCGCTTCCAGAAGCGCTGCGAGGAGGCCTTCAACGCGCGCCGGGCCAACGCGGACGTCATCATGGTCTCGCACGGCATGGACACCCTGCGCACCTGGTGCCAGCAAGGCATCGTGCTCATCAACGGCCGCGCCATCGTCTACGAGAACATCGACGACGCCATCGAAGTCTATCGCCGCCTGAATGCCTGAATGCCCGCGAGGGGCGGACGGTCGGCCATGGTTTCGCCGTGCGGTCGATACAGGATGCGGTGCGTGCCGGCGCGGATTCCGCCGGACCAGATGGAATACCGGGGCACATGAGCGTCGAAATCCGCAATCCTCAGGGGCAGCCGCTCACGACCGCTGACCGCTCGAATGCCGTCGCGGAATCCCTGCGGCAGATGGCGCGGGTCTCGCGCTTCGCGGACCGCAAGAAGGGCATCCGCTCCTATCAGAGCCACGTAAAGACGGACCCGCTGATCCCGGCCCTCTTCGTGCTCTGCTTTCTGATCCCGACCCTCCTGGCGGTCGTGTATTTCGGCTTCATCGTGTCCGACCGCTACGTGGTCGAATCGCGCTTCGCCCTGCGCCCGGCTTTGGGCAGCGTCGACAAGGCGGCTCCCGATCAGGTCGGTACGAATTCCGGTTCCACCTCGCATCAGATGGTGGCGCAGGACAGCCTGATTACGACCAACTATATCATGAGCCGGCCGATGGTGGAGGCGATTGAGAAGGTCCTGCCCCTGCGGGAGATGTTCTCGCGGCCGGATATCGACTTCTTCTCCCGATTCAATGCCGATAAGCCCATCGAGAAGCTGGTGAAGTTCTGGCACAACCGGGTCCACACCGCGATCGAGTCCGGCTCCGGCATCATCACCCTGACGGTGAACACCTTCGATCCGCAGGAATCCCTTGAACTCTCCCAGGCCATCCTGGCCGAGAGCGAGCGCATGGTGAACGCCATCAGCATGCGCGCCCGCGCCGATGCGGTCGTGGAGAGCGAGCGCGAGCTGAAGCGCGCCGAGGAGCGCATGGCCAAGATCCGCGTCGCGGTCGCGGCTTTGCGGAATAAGGACGGCGTGCTCGATGCTCAGAAGACCAACGAGAGCAACCTCAAGGTCATCGCCGAACTGCGCACCGCCCGCATCAACCTCGCGGTGCAGCTGATCCAGGGTCAGCGGGACCTTTCGCCCGAGACCCGACGCATCCAGGATATGAAGGCACAGCTCAAGGATCTCGACGACAACATCACCCGCATCGAGCGGCAATCGGCCAGCGAGGACCCCGAGCAGCGCCGCATCCTGGCCGATTCGCTGACCCGCTTTGAGGCGTTCGACGCCGACCGGGCCGATGCCGAGAAGTATTTCTCCAAGGTGCTGACCGCCAACGAGCGCGCCCGCATCATGGCCGAGCGTCAGATCGAGTTCTTCACCCAGATCGTGCAGCCGGTGAAGCCCGAATCCTCGCAACAGCCGCGCCGCCTCCTCCTCATCGCCCTGATCGCCGGCGGCGCCGCCGTGGTCTTCACCGCCACCGTCGTGGCGCGCAAGTACCTGGCCTGAGGCAAGTCCTCCACGGATGACGCTCCGGGTCGGCTGCCGCGTGAGCGTGTGCCCATCCGAGTGCCGGATCGGCGTCTCTGTTAACCCTTCGCTAACCCTGAGCCCGGCAAATCTTGCCGGGCCCCGTCATCCTCGGGGCATCGAGGAGCACGATGAGCGAGACTGCGGTTGCCGCGCCCGCGGCGGGGTCGGGTGCCGGGTTCGGGCAGTTCGCGCGCTTCGCGATCCCCAATCGGGCGAACCTGAACGCGCTGTCCAAGCGCACCGACCTGTTCTTCGCCACCGCCGTGATGGGCATCCTCACGGTGCTCATCTTCCCGCTGCCGGCCTTCCTGCTCGACCTGCTGCTCGCGGTCTCGATCATCATTTCGGTGCTGATCATGATGACCGGGCTGTTCATCGACAACCCGCTCGAATTCACGGTCTTCCCGACCCTGCTGCTGGTCGCGACCCTGCTGCGCCTCGCCCTCAACCTCGCCTCGACCCGACTCATCCTCGGCCATGGGCACGAGGGCACGGCGGCCGCCGGCCACGTCATCGAGGCCTTCGGCAACTTCGTGATGGGGGGCAACTTCGTCATCGGGATCATCGTGTTCGCGATCCTGATCATCGTGAACTTCGTGGTCATCACCAAAGGCTCGGGCCGTATCGCCGAGGTGGCCGCCCGCTTCACCCTCGACGCGATGCCGGGCAAGCAAATGGCCATCGACGCCGATCTCTCGGCGGGGCTCATCGACGAGAAGGTCGCCAAAGCCCGGCGCGCCGCCCTCGAAGAGGAATCCTCCTTCTTCGGCGCCATGGACGGTGCCTCGAAGTTCGTGCGCGGGGACGCCATCGCGGCGCTGCTCATCACCTTCATCAACGTCATCGGCGGCATTATCATCGGCGTTGCCCAGCAGGGCATGCCCTTCATGGGGGCCGCCAAGACCTACACGCTGCTCACCATCGGTGACGGCCTGGCCTCCCAGGTGCCCGCCCTCATCGTCTCCACGGCCGCCGGCATCCTGGTCTCGAAGGCGGGCGTGAAGGGCTCGGCCGACAAGGCGCTCGGCAAGCAGCTCGCCAACTACCCGAAGGCGCTTGGCATGTCCTCGGGCGTCATGGTGCTGATCGCGCTCCTGCCCGGCATGCCCATGCTGCCGTTCCTGGGCCTCGCCGGCGCGTCCGGCTACGCCGCCTGGCACTTCGCCAAGGTCGCCCGTGAGGCTCCGCCCCTCGACGCCGACGGCGCACCGATGGATGCCACCGCGGTCGCCGCTGCCCAGGCCGCCAAGGAGGAGACCGTCACCGACCTCCTCAAGCTCGACGACCTCAAGCTGGAGATGGGCTACGCCCTGTTGGCCATGGTCAACGGGCCGGAGGGGCAGGACAGGCTCACGGACCAGATCAAGGCCCTGCGCCGCCAGCTCGCGGCGGATCTCGGCTTCGTCATGCCCTCCGTGCGCATCCTCGACAACGTACAGCTCGACGCCAATGCCTACGTGGTCCGGGTGAAGGAGATCGAGGCCGGCACGGGGCAGATCTTCCCCGGCCAGTTCATGGCGATGGACCCGATGGGCGGACAGGTGCAGCTGCCCGGCCAGCACATGCTGGAGCCGACCTTCGGCTTGCCCGCAACCTGGATCGACGCTTCGCTGCGCGACCAGGCGCAGCTCAAGGGTTACACGGTGGTGGATGCCGCCACCGTGGTTTCGACGCACCTCACCGAGATCATCAAGGCGCACGTCTCCGAGCTCCTCAACCACGTCGAGGTGCAGAAGCTCCTTCGCGAACTCTCCAAGGAGCACGGCGAACTCCTGAAGGAGGTCATGCCGAGTCAGATCGGCACCACGGGCATCCAGCGCGTGCTGCAGTTCCTGCTGGCCGAGCGGGTCTCGATCCGCGATCTCGGGGCGATCGTCGAGGGCATCGCGGAGGTGGCCGGCCACGTGAAGAATCCGCGCGACATCGTCGAGCATGTCCGCGCCCGCCTCGGCCGCCAGATCTGCGCCCAGTACCAGGGGCCGGACGGCATGCTGCCGATCATCACGCTGTCGCCGGCTTGGGAGCAGGCCTTTCTCGAATCGATCGCGGGCGAGCGCGACGAGCGCTACCTCGCCATGAAGCCCTCCAAGCTCTCGGAATTCGTCAATACGGTGCGCGACCGTTTCGAGGCCGCCGCCCGCATGGGCGAGATGCCGGTGCTCGTCACCTCCGTCCAGGCCCGGCCCTTCGTACGCTCCATCATCGAACGCTTCCGCCGCGAGACCCCGGTGATGAGCCAGGCCGAGATCCATCCCCGCGCTCGGCTCCGGACCATCGGCTCGGTCTGAGCGTCTCTCCGCGAAACGCCTACCGCATCGCCGTGCCCGGTACGTGGACGCCGTGATCCGAGCGTTTTCCGCGATGCACTGAACAGCGCCCGGCGGATCGACCCGGGCCACCGGATCGAGCCGAGGACGCCCATCCCCGCATGACAACGAAAAAGGGCCACCCTTCCGGGCGGCCCTCCTGCGTATCGGCTCTGACCAGTTCGATCAGCGCGAGTAGAACTCGATGACCAGGTTCGGTTCCATCTGGACCGGGTAGGGAACCTCGCCGAGGTTCGGCACGCGGGTGACGCGGGCCGTCATCTTCTGGTGATCCACCTCGATGTAGTCCGGCACGTCGCGCTCCGGGAGCTGCGCGGCCACGACGACGATCTCGAGCTGCTTGGACGAGTCCTTGACCTCGATCAGGTCGCCCGGCTTCACGAGGTAGCTGGCGATGTTGACGCGCTGGCCGTTGACCTTGACGTGACCGTGGTTGACGAACTGACGCGCCGCGAACGGGGTCGGCACGAACTTCGCGCGGTACACGACGGCGTCGAGGCGGCGCTCGAGCAGGCCGATCAGGTTCTCACCGGAATCGCCGCGCAGGCGGATCGCCTCGGCGTAGTAGCGGCGGAACTGCTTCTCGGTGATGTTGGCGTAGTAGCCCTTGAGCTTCTGCTTGGCGCGCAGCTGCGTGCCGAAGTCGGACATCTTGCCCTTGCGGCGCTGGCCGTGCTGGCCGGGGCCGTACTCGCGGCGATTGACGGGGCTCTTCGGGCGGCCCCAGATGTTCTGGCCCATGCGGCGATCAAGCTTGTGTTTCGCCTGAATGCGTTTTGACATCGCGGTTCCTCTCGCAATGGAGATCTATCGAGGAACGCGCCCTCCTCTCTTCGCCGCCGGCCTGAGCCGGGGACGGAGCGACAGGACGGACAGGACCGTCCACGGGTGCGCTTGAAAATGCGTCGGGGCCCCTCGTCGGAGCCCCGTCACCGGCGCTTCGTTAGAGCAGGCCCGCCCCCGCGTCAATGCCGAGCCGGCTCGACTCAGGCCGGCGGCGCCGGATGGATCGGTCCCGAACGGGTCAGGCGCGGCGCGCGGTAGGTCATCGTCGCGTGCTGCGGGCTCGGGTAGCGGACCTTGGAGGGCCGGCCCGCGTCGCGCATGCGCGTGTCGGCCACCGCCCAGGACGGCAACTCCGTCGCGTCCTCGACCCAGTGTACGACCGAGGCCTCGTCGCACCAGTGGACGAGGCGCGGCATCGCGCGGCGATGGGCGCCAGCCAGCATGTAGGCGCGCATGCTGGCCTCGTCGGTCCAGGCCGTCATGGTCCAGAAGGTCCAGTCCAGGTCCGGCAGCAATGCCCCGCCCCGGAATCCCTGCGCCGTCCGTACCTGGTTTCGGGTCCAGACGGCATGGAGCGCGAAACCCGGTAGGAACCGGACGGAGCGGATGCGCAGGCGCGTGACGCTGATGAACGGCTGGCTGGTTCGTTCGCCCGGCGATATCCTGGCCCGCGCCGATGCGACGAACCTATGGAGAGCGAAGCCGTGGTCGGCGGTACGCCCGCTATTGCAGGCCCAGCGGCATGGCCTCGACCGCGATTCCGCCGACGCCGCGCGCGGCCAGGGAGCGCCGCAGCGGAGCGGTCAGGCCGGCCCCGCCGGTAAAGGCGCCGAACACCGGGGCGGCATCCGGGGCATTGCGATCGCCTGGGCCGAGGAGCTGCATGACCCGTCTGGCGATGGCCGGGGCCGGGTCGATCCATGTCACCGGCCAGGGGGCGAGCGCCTGAAAGCGGGGGAGGAGGAGCGGATAATGCGTGCAGGCGAGGCAGACCACGTCGGTACGCCGGCCGTCCTCGAGAGTGACGAAGCAGGGCGCGATCTCGCGGGCGAGCGCGGCATCGTCCACCGGGCTGCCGGCCAGTTCGGCCTCGGCGAAGCCGGCGAGGTTTGGAGCACCCACCAGGGTGACGGCGCAGGCGCTCGCGTAGGTTTCGACGAGTTCGTGGGTATAGGCCCGCGCCACCGTGCCGGGAGTCGCGAGCAGGCTCACCACCCGCGACCGCGTGGCTTCCGCCGCCGGCTTGATCGGCGGCACCACGCCGACGAACGGGGTGACGAAGCGCTGGCGGAGCGCCGGCAGGACCAGCGTCGAGGCCGTGTTGCAGGCCACCACCACGAGGTCCGGCGCGTGCAGGCTGATCAGGCGATCCATGACGGTGAGCACCCGCTCCACCAGAACGGGCTCCGAGAGCCGGCCGTACGGAAAGGCCGCATCGTCGGCGGCGTAGACGTAGGCGGCGTCCGGACGGGCGCGCCGGACTTGCTCCAGCACCGTGAGGCCTCCGAGCCCGGAATCGAACACCAGGATCGTGGGCGTCGGCGCCAGCTTGCGTGCCACGGCGCCCGTGGTCGCTCCTGCCATGAGATCGATCCGCATCCGAGTCCGGTCCGGTTGCCCCGCGTCGAAAGCGGAGTGTCGGTCCAGGAGGGTTAAGGCGATCTCACCATGGCGGCAAAAAGGCGATCCAGTTCGGCCGCGTCGGACGCGGTTCGGCCGCGGGAGACCCGCTGCAGCCGCCGAAAACGTGGTTTGGTCGCGGGACAAGCGTGGCCGCGACGAAGAGGCCAGCCAGACCTCGGTTGTCGAATGCCCGCGCAGCCATATCTCACATTCTCGAAAGAAGTAGGGAGTGGCCGCCATGGCAGCGACGGCAGCGTTTCGCGAGACCCGTGACGAGGCGGCCGACCCGGCGGCCTTCCCGCCCCCGCCGCTCGGCGCGCGCCCCGTCGATCGGGCGGCCTGGATCAGCGCTTTCCGCCACGTCCGTGACGAGACGGAGCGCCGCGCGGCGCCGCTGTCGCCCGAGGACCAACAGGTCCAGTCGATGGCGGATGCGAGCCCGACGAAGTGGCACCGGGCGCACACGACGTGGTTCTTCGAGCAGTTCCTCCTGCGCGAGCACCTCCCGGGCTACGCGATCTACGATGAGCGGCTGCACTACTTGTTCAACTCGTACTACGTCGCTGCCGGCCCGCGTCAGCCGCGGATCATGCGCGGCCTCATCACCCGTCCGACGGCCGACGAGGTCGCGGGCTACCGGGCGCATGTGGACCGCGCGGTCGAGGCCCTTCTGAGCCAGGCCTCGGCCAGTGCCCTCGAGGCGATCCTGCCGGTCCTGGAAATCGGGCTCTACCACGAGCAGCAGCACCAGGAACTTCTGATCACCGACATCCTGCACGCCTTCGCGCAGAACCCCCTGGGCCCCACCTACGATGCGGACTGGCGCTTTCCCCGCTCGCAGGACGCTACGGGTCGGGTGGACCTCGCCCGCGGCATCACGCAGATCGGCCATGCCGGCGAGGGCTTCTCCTTCGACAACGAATCGCCCCGCCACGACGTGCTGATCCAGGGCGGCACCATCGACCGTGCCCTGGTCACCAACGCCGACTGGCTCGCCTTCATAGCCGACGGCGGCTACACGCGCCCGGAACTCTGGCTCTCGGACGGCTGGATCGCCGCCCAGGCCGAGGGCTGGGACGCGCCGGGCTACTGGCGGCGCGCGGGCGAAGGCTGGGCGAGCATGACGCTCGCGGGCATCCAGGCCGTCGATCCGGCGCTGCCCGTGACCCACATCAGCTATTACGAGGCCGACGCCTATGCGCGTTGGGCCGGGCGGGATCTGCCGACCGAGTTCGAGTGGGAAGTGGCCGCCCGCGAGGATCGGCTCGCTGACGCCTTCGGCCTCGTCTGGCAATGGACGCGCAGCGCCTACACCGCCTATCCGGGCTACCGCCCGGTGGACGGGGCGCTCGGCGAGTACAACGGCAAGTTCATGTCGAACCAGTTCGTGCTGCGCGGCTCGTCCGTAGCGACGCCGCAGGGCCATGCGCGAGTGGGCTACCGCAACTTCTTCTATCCGCATCAGCGCTGGCAGTTCACGGGCCTGCGCCTGTCGGACGCCCGCTGAGTTCTCGAGATCCGTCGCGTACCGGAGAGACGCCTTGACCATCAATCCCGTCTTCACGGACGCGACGCCGATCGCCGCCATCGATGCCGAGCGGCAATTCCTCGACGACGTGCTGGCAGGCCTTTCGGCCCCCCAGAAGTTCCTCTCGGCCAAGTATTTCTACGACGCGGCCGGGTCGGACCTGTTCGAGGCGATCACCCGCCAGCCGGAATACTACCCGACCCGCACCGAACTCGGCATCCTCGACGACCAGGGGGCGGCCATCGCCGCGACCCTGCCGGCGCGGGCCAACCTGGTGGAACTCGGCAGCGGCTCCACCGTCAAGGTGCGGCGCTTGATGGTGCACCGGCCGGATCTGGCGGCCTACGTGCCGGTGGACGTCTCGGAAAGCTTTCTGCGGAGCGAGGCAGAGGCGCTGGCGCGCGACTTCCCGAACCTGACGATCACCCCCGTGGCGGCCGATTTCACCCGCGCCTTCACCCTGCCGGAGGGGCTATCCGAGGGAGCCGTCGCCGGCTTCTTCCCTGGCTCGACCATCGGCAACTTCGAGCCGCCTCAGGCCACCAGCCTGCTGGCGCATTTCGGCCGGGTGCTCGGGCCGGGCGCGACCCTGATCATCGGTGTCGACCTCGTGAAAGACAAGGCTGTGCTGGATGCGGCCTATGACGACGCGGCCGGGGTGACGGCGGCCTTCAACCGCAACCTCCTGACCCGCATCCGGAACGAACTCGGCGCGGAGATCGACCTCGACGGGTTCAAACACCGAGCCTTCTTCGACCGCCAAGCCTCTCGCATCGAGATGCACCTTGTCAGCCTGCGGTCGCAGTCAATCCGCTTGGCCAACCGGCGGATCGATTTCGAGGCCGGCGAGACGATCCATACGGAGAACAGCTACAAGTACACGGTCGCGCGCTTTCAGGCCCTTGCCAGCGAGGCCGGTTGGATTCCGACCGAGGTCTGGACGGATCCCGAGCGGCTGTTCTCGATCCACGCGCTCCGGCGGCCTTGATCCTTCAGGCGCGCTTTTCCATCATCGCCTTGACCTGCATCAGCTGGTCCCAGAGCTGACTTGGCGAGGTTCCGAGGAAGTCGAGGCCGGCGGTCACGCCCCAGTAGATTCCGAACACGATTAACGGGACGAGGATCCAGCCCAGGATTTCCTCGCCCTGCCGCCGACGCTTGCGGCGCAGGCGGCGCTCCTCGCGACGGGACAGCTTCGGGGCGGTCTGAGTTTGCGTGCCGGTGACGGGCGTGAGGGGGCCCTCGTGCAAGTCGTTCATCGGGGACGCCCTCCTCGGTCGATCGCTGCGATGGGAGGCGTTCCCGGCCGGTCTGTCGCTCTGCCCGCCCTCCGTGTCCGCGCTTGCTAACCATACCGGGATCGAGTGTCGACCGCCGGGCATGCATTTGTCCGGCGGCCGTGACGGTGTGTCCCCATACGGAAACGGCCTCCCCGGATGATCCGGGGAGGCCGTTGGGTTGGGTCAGGCCTTGACCAAAGGCACCTTTGGCACGGTGCGCACGCCACCCGAGCCTCCGTTCGGACCGCCCTTGTCGTCGCGCTTGTCGTTCGGCTTGCGTGCGGAGGCCTTTACCTTGGCGCGCTTATGCTTCTTGGCGGCGTTGGCCACGTCCTTCTCGGGCTTCGGCGTGACCGGTCCGGCCGGAAACTCGAAGCCGAGCGTATCCTTCGCCCCGTCCTTGGACCCCTCGTCGGGCTTGCGCACCACGACCCGGACGGCTCCGCCCTCCTTGAGGCGCCCGAACAGGACCTCGTCGGCCAGCGGCGTCTTGATCGTGGACTGGATCAGGCGCGCCATCGGGCGAGCGCCCATGGCGTCGTCGTAGCCGTTCTCCGTCAGCCAATCGCGGGCCTCGTCCGAGAGCTCGATGGTGACGTTGCGGTCGGCGAGCTGTGCCTCGAGCTGGAGGACGAACTTGTCGACCACCTTGGCCACCACGTCCTTCGGCAGGTGGCCGAACGAGATGATGGCATCGAGCCGGTTGCGGAATTCCGGCGCGAACAGCTTGTTGATCGCCTCCACGTCGTCGCCCGAGCGCTTGGTCTGGGTGAAGCCGTAGGCCGAACGCGCGAGGTCGGAGGCGCCCGCGTTCGTGGTCATGATGATGATCACGTTGCGGAAATCGACCTGCTTGCCGTTGTGGTCGGTCAGCTTGCCGTGATCCATGACCTGCAACAGGATGTTGAACAGGTCCGGATGCGCCTTCTCGATCTCGTCGAGGAGCAGCACGCAGTGCGGGTGCTGATCGATGCCGTCGGTGAGCAGGCCGCCCTGATCGAAGCCCACGTAGCCGGGCGGCGCGCCGATGAGGCGGCTGACCGTGTGGCGCTCCATGTATTCGGACATGTCGAAGCGCAGCATCTCCACGCCGAGGGAGGCGGCGAGTTGCTTGGCGGCCTCGGTCTTGCCGACGCCGGTCGGGCCCGCGAACAGGTAGGAACCGATCGGCTTGTCCGGATCGCGCAGCCCGGCCCGGGCCAGCTTGATGGCGGAGGTCAGGGCCTCGATGGCGTTGGGCTGCCCGTAGACCACGCGCTTGAGGTTCTCGGTCAGGTTCTTGAGCACCACCGCATCGTCCTTCGAGACGGTCTTCGGCGGGATGCGCGCCATCGTGGCGATGGTGGCCTCGATCTCCTTGACGCCGATGGTGCGCTTGCGGCGCGCTTCCGGCACCAGCATCTGCGAGGCGCCGGTCTCGTCGATGACGTCGATCGCCTTGTCCGGCAGCTTACGGTCGTTGATGTAGCGTGCCGACAGCTCGACTGCGGCCTTCACGGCCTCGGTGGTGTACTTGAGCTTGTGGAACTCCTCGAAATACGGCTTCAGGCCCTTCACGATCTCGATCGCATCGGGGATCGACGGCTCGTTGACGTCGATCTTCTGGAAGCGGCGCACCAGGGCTCGGTCCTTCTCGAAGTACTGACGGTACTCCTTGTAGGTGGTCGAGCCGATGCAGCGGAGCGACCCGTTGGCCAAAGCGGGCTTGAGGAGGTTCGAGGCGTCCATCGCGCCTCCGGAGGTGGCGCCGGCCCCGATCACCGTGTGGATCTCGTCGATGAAGAGCACCGCGTTCGGGTGCGCCTCGATCTCCTTCATCACCTGCTTCAGGCGCTCCTCAAAGTCGCCCCGGTAGCGGGTGCCGGCGAGCAGCGTGCCCATGTCAAGGGAGAACACGGTCGCGTCGACGAGGACCTCGGGGACCTCCTTGTTGATGATCTTGCGGGCCAGACCCTCCGCGATGGCGGTCTTGCCGACGCCGGGCTCACCCACGAGCAGCGGGTTGTTCTTCTGGCGGCGGCAGAGGATTTGGATCGTGCGCTGCACCTCGGCCTCGCGGCCGATCAGCGGATCGATCCGGCCGTCGCGGGCCTTTTTGTTCAGGTTGACGCAGTAGGCCTCGAGGGCATCGCCCTTCTTCTTGGCGCGACCGTCGCTCTCCTCGCTGCTCGGACGCTCGGCGGCAGGCTCATCCTCGGCGCCGCGCACCGGCTTGGCCTCGGAGGCTCCGGGACGCTTGGCGATGCCGTGGCTGATGTAATTGACCGCGTCGTACCGGGTCATGTCCTGCTCCTGCAGGAAGTAGGCGGCGTGGCTCTCGCGCTCGGCGAAGATCGCCACCAGCACGTTGGCACCCGTCACCTCCTCACGGCCCGAGGACTGCACGTGGATCACCGCGCGCTGGATCACGCGCTGGAAGCCCGCCGTGGGCTTGGCGTCCTGGCGCCCGTCCCCGATGAGGTTCGACAACTCGGTGTCGACATACTCGACGAGGCTGCGCTTGAGGGTGTCGACCTCGACGTTGCAGGCCCGCATGACGGCCGCCGCGTCCTGATCGTCCACGAGGGCGAGCAGGAGATGCTCCAGCGTCGCGTATTCGTGCCGGCGCTCGCCGGCGAGCGCCAGGGCGCGGTGGAGAGCTTGTTCTAGGCTGCGAGAGAAGCTGGGCAAAGCGTGGCCTCTGTGTGGGATGCCTATTTCTTTTCCATAACGCACTGGAGAGGATGTTGGTGTTTGCGGGCGAAGTCCATGACCTGCGTCACCTTGGTCTCAGCGACTTCGTATGTGAAGATTCCGCATTCGCCGACACCGTTGTGGTGCACGTGCATCATGATCTGATATGCGTCTTCCTGCGACTTATTGAAGAATTTCTCGACGACGTGAACGACGAATTCCATCGGCGTATAGTCATCGTTCAGCAAGAGAACCCTGTATAGGCTCGGTCGCTTGGTCTTCGGCTTGGTGCGGGTGATGATCGCCGTGCCCGAGCGGTCATCGTCATTGCCCCCCGGTTCGCGGGGGTCATCGGCCGCGCGCGCAGGTGACGCGTGGCGGTTCGGGCGGGGAGTCTCGGGGCCGTCCGCGCGCGCTGATTCGCTGCCCCGTAGCAGGACGTCGGTCATCTGAATCGCATCGACCCCATGGTGCGGCATGCTGCTCGTGAAGCTGCTGGTCCGCGGGTCGCGCCGGCGAGGCGCGCTCGCATCGTCAGCAATCTATAGAGCGATCGGCCGCTTCGCCAGTCGGCTGCGCGGACTTGTCCGATTCCTTCGGACCCAAACGCTCCCGGAAACGCGAGCGGCCCCGCGCGATGTCTCGCGCGGGGCCGGCTCAGGGTGTCGTCGTCAGGGGTGGAGGGACGGGCGGCAGGCCCGCACCCTCCGCCGGATCAGGCTGCCAGCTTCGGCGCGATCACGGCCGGGAACTTCGGGAAGTTCTTGGCGTCGAAGAACGACTTCGGGTCAAAGAAGGCTTTGGTGTCGAAGAACGCCTTGGGATCGAAGAAGGCCTTCGGGTCGAAGGTCGCGCCCTCGCCGGCCACTGGAGCGCCGACTTCCTTGGCGAGGCCCTGGTACAGCTCGCTCATCACCTTTGCCTGGCTCTGCAGGCGCTCGTAAGAAGCCTTCAGGTAGGCGCCCTGGATCTCCATGGCGGCCTGCAGCGTGCGCGCGCCGGCCAGCTTCTTCATGGTCTCGCTGCCCGCGGCGTAGGATTCCTTGGCGAAGTCCGCCCACTCGATCCCGGCGGTCTGGTTGGTCTTCGAGACCGTGGAGACGGTCTTCATCAGCTTGGCCATGCCGGTCTTGTTGATCTCGGCGGCCTTCTCGAACATCTGGGTCATCGGGTGCTCCTCTGCGCCCTCTTCGGGGCGTCCCTGTCGATCGGGCAGGGTCCCGCGGAGCCACATCCGGCTCGTTCCCCATAAGTGTGCGATGCAACACGAAACGTCAAGACATATATTGCGCTGCAGCATCGGGTCTGATCGCGATAAATTGCCGGCCAGCCATTAACCCGGCCGTAACTGCGTCGACCTAGCCTGATTGACAGATGTTGCGGGGGCACGGCGGCGACGCGGCCCCTCCCGCCCAGATGTTGCAGTGCAAGCCGGCCGTATCGGGCCGCGCATGTCGAGGCAGTGAGTCGTGATGCGTAGCCCTACTCCCCGCGTCGGCCGGGTGCCTGCGTTGTCGGCCGCGATCGCGGCTGCGGCGATCCTGACGGCCCTGGCCTCCCCGGCCGAGGCGCGGCGCGGACACCACCATCGCGGGGGCGGGGGCGGCGGCTACAACCCCCCTTACGCGGCCATGGTGGTCGACGTGAAGACGGGCAAGACGCTGCACGCGATCAACGAGGATTCGCTGCGCCACCCCGCCTCCATCACCAAGGTGATGACCCTCTACATGCTGTTCGAGCAGCTGGAGCGAGGCCGCTTCACCCTCGAATCGCCCCTCACGATCTCGTCCTTCGCTGCCTCGCAGGCGCCCTCCAAGCTCGGCCTGCGCCCCGGCTCCACCATCGCGGTCGAGGACGCGATCAAGGCGATCGTAACGAAGTCCGCCAACGACGTGGCCTGCGCCATCGGCGAGAACATTGCCGGGTCCGAGCCGCGCTTCGCCGAGATGATGACTCAGAAGGCCAAGGCCCTGGGCATGTCGCGGACCAACTACGCCAACGCCTCCGGCTTGCCGGACGCCGACCAGATCACCACGGCGCGCGACCTCACCGTGCTGGCCCGGGCGATCCAGGACCGCTTTCCGCGCTACTACCGCTACTTCCAGACGCGTTCCTTCGCCTTCCGGGGTCGCGTCATCGGCAACCACAACCGCCTCCTCGGCAACGTCCAGGGCGTCGACGGCATCAAGACGGGCTACACCCGTGATTCCGGCTTCAACCTGATGACGGCGGCCCGCCTCGACGACCGCCAGATCGTCGCGATCGTGCTGGGCGGCAAATCCGGCGCCAGCCGCGACCGGATCATGGCCGATCTCGTACGCCAGTCCCTGCCGCGGGCCTATGCGGGTGCCCGCCAGACCCCGGCGACGACCGAGGTCGCCGAGCGCGCCCGTCCGGCGGTCGTGGCCGATGGCGCGTCCCGCACCCGGACTCAGGTCGCCTCGGCGGACGACGAGGATGTCGAGACCACGGCCTCGACGATCCGTGGCGGCCAGCCCCTCGACATCACCCCATCCCGCACCGCGACGACGACCCCCGGCAGCGCCGGCATGAAATTCCGCTCGGGGACGCTCCCGGGCTCCGCTCAGGCCTACGCGGCGACCGGCGGGCAGGCCCCCTTCCCCGGCGCCAAGAGCGATGCGCGCCTCGCCTCCGCTGACGGCCCCCGCGCCGAGGCGCCCAAGCCCGTCTCGGGCGCCCGGATCACGCCGACCGCCTGGGTGATCCAGCTCGGCGCCATGGACGACGAGGACAAGGCCAAGTCGATGCTGGCCGAGGCCCGTAACCGGGCCGGCGGCGCCCTCGCCAAGGCCGCGCCCTACACGGTGAAGGTCGAGCACGGCGGCGCCACCCTGTTCCGGGCCCGCTTCTCGGGCTTCGCCGAGCAGGACACCGCGCAGGATGCCTGCAACGCCCTGAAGCGCAGCGGCTTCAGCTGCTTCGCCACCCGGAGCTAACTACCGCGAACGCGGGTGATCCGGCCCCCGACGGGGCCGACGATGCTTCGCCCACGCCCGGTGCGTTTCGCCGGGAGGGCCACCGAGCCGCCAGAACCCTGTCTGACAACGCGCGTGGAGTATCAGCGATGTCGGTTGTTAAGCCTGTCACGGGCCGCGTTGACGCGGGCCGCCTGCTCGGCCGTGCCTCCCTGGTCGGGATGCAGGCGCTTCATCAACGTCCAGTGGGCCACCCGGATCTGCTCCAGGGTCGCCCCGCGCTCAAGCCCCAGGATCTGATAGGCCTCCTGCTCCGTCATCGCCCCTGGGTCCGGCGGGCGGCGCGGCCGCGGGTCGGCATCAGCCTGAGCGTCTACACGCCAGCCGGGGTGCCGGCGGTCCAGATACGCCTCTAGCCGGCGGGACGTGTCGGGGTTGCGCCCGAACAGGGCGAGGAGACCCGACAGGGGAATCGCCCCCAGGGACTGGCCCGCGTAGGGGCCGGCGAGCGCCACCCCCTCCCCGTCCGCGTCGAAGCGGATGGTGGCTCCGGAGAGCCGGCGCGGATCGTAGCGCGCCGCCAGGGCCTGGCCGCGCCGCCGCAGGCCGGCGGAGCCCTCCAGCAGCCAGATCGCTCCTGCGCCGAGCAGGACCGCGAATTCGATCCGACCCCGCACGAGGAAGAGGGCGGCTGCCGCGAGGGCGGCGTAGCCCCCGACCTGCCGGATCAGGCGCGTGCTGAGCGAGGGATAGCGGCGCAGGGCGTCCCTGCCAAACCACCAGAGAATGAGGAGGGCGAGGCCGCCCGCGAGGATCGTCATCGGCCGGCGCCGTACTCGGCGCTCACGCGTCCGCCGATGCGCAACTGCACCCCGCCGAGATCGTGAACGCCGCGCGCCGGTGCGGCCGGGCGCCGCGTTCCGGTGCCGCAATCAGGCCGGGGCGGCAACCGTACCCCCTCCGGCGCGTCCTCGGGACAGAGGCGTGGCGGCACCGGGCGCTCGCCGGCTCCGGCCGTGCCGGGGACCAAGGTGCCGAGACACAGGAGGGCGAGGAGTACGTGACGCTGGGAGACCATGCGGTGCTTTCGAAGATCGATCCCGAGCCTTAGCGGCCGCGACCGCCCCTGACGAGGCCGCCGGGTTCAGAGGCGCGTCTCCGCGACGTCGGTGGTCGTGACCCGGACCCGGCGGGTTCGGCCATCGCGCTCCACCATCAGATCCACCGAGGTGCCGAGGCCGGCCGCCTCCATCGCCGCGGTCAGGTCGGCGAGGCGGTGAACGGGCCGGTCCCCGGCGCCCACGATGATGTCGCCGATCTCGCCGGTCTGTGGATCGACTCCGCGCAGGCCGGCGGCGGCGGCCGGCGAGCCCCGCAGGACGCGCAGGATCACGACGCCGTCGATGCCGAGGCGGGCGGCGGTGGCCTCCTGTCCGGCGATGATACCGATCCCGGGATTGCGGGTGCGCCCGTTCCGGATGAGTTCCGGCACGACCCGGTTCACCACGTCGACGGGAATCGCGAAGCCGATGCCCGCGCTGGTGCCCGACGGCGAGTAGATCGCGGTGTTCACGCCGATCAGGCGCCCGGCGGAGTCGAGCAGGGGGCCGCCGGAATTGCCCGGGTTGATCGCCGCGTCCGTCTGGATGACGCCCGAGAGCTCGCGCCCCTCCCCTGTGGGCAGGCGGCGCTGAAGGGCGCTGATCACGCCCGTGGTCAAGGTATGGTCGAGGCCGAACGGATTGCCGATGGCGTAGGTCGATTGCCCGACCTTGAGGTCGGCGGAGGTGCCCAGCGCCAGGGGCCTCAGGGCCGCGCCGGTGCGACCGAGGCGCAGGACCGCGAGGTCGTAGCTCGGCGCGGTACCCACCACGCTGGCGGAGACGACCTCGCCGGAGGAGAGGCGCACCGCGATGGAGCCCCCACTCTGCGCGGCCCCCGCCACCACGTGGTTGTTGGTCACCACGTGCCCGGCCGCGTCCCAGATGAAGCCCGTGCCGGTCTGCGAGCCGTTACCCTGCTCGGCCCCCTCGCCCTCGACGCCCATCAGGGCCCGCCCCTGCGCGGCGGCCTGGGCGAACACATGCACCACCGAGGGGCTTGCCCGGGCGAAGAGATCCACCGTCGCCGTCTCGGCGGGCGCGAGGTCACCCCGCGCCGTGACGGCGCGCGGGGTCTGCGCGGCATAGAGGAAGCCGTTGACGTAGGGCTGCGCCACGTAGAGCGCGAGCAGGACCAGTGCCGCGCCGGCCGCCCACCTCAGGAAGCGATCCGGCGACCGAGCGGCCGGGTACCGGTCGGACATGTGACATCCCCTTCACCATGCGGCGAAAACCGTATCGCACCGCGTGCGCATTAACTGGTCGGTGACGCAATGCCCTTCAACTGGATCGGTCCCATCACGGGGTCGGGGGTGCGTCAGCACACCGAAACCCGAGATGGCCAAAGATAAAACCGGCGCATCGCACCAGCGCCTATACGTCGATCTATCAGGGGGAACCGTCCAAAAGCAGCCATATTCTGCGCGCTCATCAGCATTGCTGGTGCGTGCGAGAGACGAGGATGGTTCAAGCTCGGACGATCATTTCGGACGTGCCTGAAACGACCGCAAAGTTGCCTTAGTGATGCTTCCTTTCCCCCCGAATGGTGCCCTGCAGCAAACGTTCAGGTTCGAGGTCCTAGAGGTCTTCGGCCGAACGACGGCATCGCGGGACCCCACGCCCACGATTGAAGGAATGAGACTCATGGAAACCCAAGCCCTGGAACGTCCCGCCGATCTGACGATCTGGCGTACCGCTCCGGTTCCGGCGCCGCTGGCCCAGCCCGCGCGCTACCGCACCCTGCGCGAGGCCATCGAGGCCGCGGCCGGCGCCCTCTCGGACCCGGCCAAGCAGCCCTGGATCATCACCGAGGACGGCGAGGTCCTGTCCCCGAACTGGATCCGGACCTACCTGAACTGAAGCCCGCAGGTCGGCGCCGTCTCGGCGCCGCACGCTTCGCGAGCCGACCGCCGGAACTCCCGCGGCCGGCTCACGAGCGTCACCAGCACGTACGAGACGATCATCAGCAGGAACCACGACCCGAATTTCTGCCAGGGCACCGGGGCCCAGCCGGCCACCTGCGCCGGATAGAGCCAGACCCGTGTGTAGGTGCCGATGTTCTCGGCGATCCAGATGAACACAGCCACGAGGCCGAAGCCCAGCAGCAGCGGCATGCGGCGGTGGACCCGCCAGACCTTGAAGTACACCCAGGTCCGGCCGAACAGCAGCGCGGTCGCGGCGAACAGCGCGAACCGCATGTCCCAGACCACATGGTGGCTGAAGAAGTTCAGGTAGATCGCCCCGGCCAGCGGCAGCGTGGAACGCAGGCGCGGATGGTGCGTGAACTGGAAATCGAACAGGCGCCAGACGCGCGCGATGTATGACCCGACGCTGGCATACATGAAGCCCGTGAACAGGGGCACGCCCGCGATCCGCAGGAGGCTCGCCTCCGGGTAGATCCACGACCCCACGCTGGTCTTGAACACCTCCATCACCGTACCGACCACGTGATAGAGGGCGATGATCTTCGCCTCCTCCCAGGTCTCCATCCGCGCGAGCAGCAAGCCGGCCTGGATGGCGATGGCCGCGAGGGTGAGCGCGTCGTAGCGGCTCAGGGCCGCGTCGGGCGGATAGAACAGGTAGCTGCCGATCAGGGCCGCGCAGAGCAGGCCGCCGAAGAGACAGGCCCAGCCCTGCTTGATCCCGAAGCGCAGAAACTCGTAGCCCCCGGCGACCCAGGGTCCTCGCGCCTGCGCCCAGGCCCCGACGTGCGCCTCCGCCGCGACGAAGCGCGCCAACGGTGGCCAGAGCCGCGCCGCGCTGGCGGCCGTCGTCCGGTGTTCCATGCCGTGCCTCCCCGTCCCCGGCAGCCTAGGCGCGGGTTGGGACAAAAAAAGGCCGCTCCGAAGAGCGGCCCGAAGTCTAGGGAGGAAACGCCCAAGAAGGGCTGCCGAACCGCGACGCCATCGCGATCCTGCAATGCACAATCTAAGCTGCAACGCACCAAAGACAAGAGCGTCATGCGACCGGTTCGACATTTTCTCCGGCATGCCCCCTGCGCGTCCAGCGCATCCCGTTTCCTGGCCCCGGTTGGGTCGTTGCCCGGAGGCCCCTCAATGGTCCGCGAGGAGTTGGGCGATCTCGGCTTTCAGAGCATCGGCGAGGTCCTTGCGCTCCAGCGCGTAAGCGATGTTCGCGGTCAGGAATCCGAGCTTCGACCCGGTGTCGTAGGTCCTGCCCTGGTAATGCATGCCGAAGAACGCCTGGTCCTTGGCGAGCTTGATCATCGCATCGGTGAGCTGGATCTCCCCGCCCGCGCCGGTCTCGCCGGCCGAGAGGATGTCGAAGATCTCGGGCTGGAGGATGTAGCGCCCAGAGATGATGAAGTTCGAGGGGGCGGTGCCGGCCTTGGGTTTCTCCACCATGCCGTTGATCTCGAAGGTCTGACCGAAGGTCTGGCCGACGCCGACGATCCCGTACTGGTGGGTCTCCTCGGGCTTCACCTCCTCGACCGCGATCACGTTTCCGCCATGGCGCTCGTAGGCCGAGAGCATCTGCTGCATGCAGCCGCGGCTGAGCATGTCGGGCAGCAGCACCGCGAAAGGCTCGTCGCCCACGATCTCGCGGGCGCACCAGACCGCGTGGCCGAGGCCGAGAGGGGCCTGCTGGCGGGTGAAGCTGGTCTGGCCGGCGGCCGGCAGATCGCGCTTGAGTTCCTCGTAGGCCGCGGTCTTGCCACGCTCCTGGAGCATCCGGTCGAGCTCGAAGGCGACGTCGAAATGGTCCTCGATCACCGCCTTGCCGCGACCTGTCACGAAGATGAAGTGCTCGATGCCGGCTTCACGGGCCTCGTCGACGACGTGCTGGACCACGGGCCGGTCGACGACGGTGAGCATCTCCTTCGGCACGGCCTTGGTGGCCGGGAGAAAGCGTGTGCCCAAGCCGGCGACGGGCAGGACGGCTTTGCGAATCGGTTTCATCGAGCGGGACCCGGTAACGAGGAAAGTGAGAAGAACCCGGAATGGATTGACGAACCTTCAATGCAGCCGCGCCTAAACCCGGACAGCATCGCCATTGACCGGACGGGCATAACCGAGAAGCCGGTTTTCCGATATATCGGCGATGTTACGATTGGGGAGCGTGTCTGATGGCGGTTCTGGTAACGGGCGGGGCCGGCTATATCGGCAGCCACATGGTTCTGGCACTGCTGGATGCCGGCCACGAGGAAATCGTCGTCCTCGACGACCTCTCGACGGGCTTCGACTGGGCCCTGCCGCCGGAAGTTCGGCTGGTCGTGGGCGACGTCGCCGACCAGTCCTTGGTGACCGAGATCATCCTCCAGCATCGCATCGACGCGATCGCGCATTTTGCCGCGCGGATCGTCGTGCCGGACTCCGTGGCCGATCCCCTGCACTACTACCTCGCCAACACGGTGAAGACCCGCGCGTTGATCGAGACGGCGGTGCGCTGTGGGGTCAAGCACGTCATTTTCTCCTCCACCGCCGCCGTTTACGGCGAGCCCGAGACCGTGCCGGTGCCGGAGAACCTCCTGCCCGCGCCGATCAATCCTTACGGCCGCTCGAAGCTGATGAGCGAGTGGATGATCGCCGACGCCGCCAAGGCGCACGGCTTCTCCTACGTGATCCTGCGCTACTTCAACGTGGCGGGGGCCGACCCGCGCGGCCGCACCGGACAGTCGACCCCGAACGCCACGCACCTGATCAAGGTGGCGACCCAGGCGGCCCTCGGCCAGCGCACGCATCTCGAGGTGTTCGGCACCGATTATCCCACCCGGGACGGATCGTGCCTGCGCGACTACATCCAGGTTTCCGACCTTGCCGAGGCCCATCGCGTGGCCTTGAACCACCTGCGTTCCGGCGGCGAGAGCCTGACCCTGAATTGCGGCTACGGCCGGGGCTACTCGGTGCTGGAGGTGATCGAGGTGGTCAAGCGCGTCTCCGGCCGGGATTTCGAGGTCCGGCTGTCGCCGCGCCGACCCGGAGACCCGGCCCAGATCATCGCCGAGGCCCAGCGCATCCGCGACCTCGGCTGGTCGCCGAAGAACGACGATCTCGATGCGATCGTCGCGCAGGCCTTCGCCTGGGAAGAGGCCCTGACCCGGCGCAACCGCACGTGAGGATTGTCCCGGCCCTGGTCCTGGCCGGCGCGCTCGGGCTTGGGGCGCCGGCCGGTGCCGCCCCGCAATCCGCCAAGGCCAGTGCGGCCGCGGCGACGCCCGAAGAGAAGGCGCGCTTCAGGGCCTTCGTCGAGGCCCTGCGGCCGGACGCGGAGGCGCGCGGGATCTCGCGATCCACCTTCGATGCCGCCTTCGCGGGGATCAGCGAACCCGACCCGGACATCCTGGCCCGTACGCGCCGGCAGAGCGAGTTCGGGCGTCCGGTCTGGGATTACCTCGTGGGGGCAGTCTCACCCGCCCGGATCGCCCGGGGGAAGGCCCAGGCGGCGCGGCTCGCGACGACACTCGCGGCCATCGAGGCGCGCATCGGCGTGCCGCGCTGGATGGTGCTGGCGATCTGGGGCGTCGAATCGGATTTCGGGGCCAGCGGCGGCACGGTCTCGACCATTCGCGCCCTGGCGACCCTGGCGGAGGCCCGGTTCCGCGGCACCCTGTTCCGCGACGAACTCCTGGCCGCCCTCGCGATCCTTCAGCGCGGCGACATCACGCCCGAGCGCATGAAGGGCTCCTGGGCCGGCGCCATGGGTCAGGTGCAGTTCCTCCCCTCGAGCTTCCTCGCCCATGCGGTGGATCTCGACGGCGACGGGCACCGCGACATCTGGGGTTCGGAGGCCGATGCCCTGGCCTCGATCGGCACCTACCTGAAGACGCTGGGGTGGAACCCCGCCCTGTCCTGGGGCTATGAGGTCGCTCTGCCCCGCGACTTCGATCTCAGCCGGTATCGCGGCGATCTCTCGGACTTCGCTCGGCGCGGCGTGCGCCGCACCGACGGCAAGGCGCTGCCGGGGGCGGGCAACGCCAGCCTGTTCCTGCCCGGGGGGCTCGGCGGCCCGGTCTTCCTGATCACCGACAATTTCGAGGTCGTGCGGGCCTACAACACCTCGGATTCCTACGCGCTCGCCGTCGGCCACCTCGCCGACAGGCTGGCCGGCGCGCCGGCGCTGGCCGCGCCGTGGCCGATCAAGGCCCCGCGCCTGGATAAGGCGGGCCTCCAGGCCCTGCAGGCGGCCCTGGCGGCGCGCGGCCTCTATGCGGGCGAGGCGGACGGCCGGGCCGGACCGAAGCTGCGAGAGGCCGTGCGTCAGTTCCAGATCGCCGAGGGACTTCCGGCGGACGGCTACGCGACGCCCGCCCTGCTGGCCCGCATCGGGGGCAACCTTTAGACCTGCGCCGCGTCGTCGTCTAAGGTGGGGGCATCGATCGGCTCGCCGGTCAGAAGCGTGAGGCGTTCCATGACCTTGCCGGCAGCACGCGCGGCCCGGTGTTTCCTGACGCTCTGTGCCCTCGCGGGCGTCTTCGCCGTGTTCGCGGCGGGCGATCCGGCCCGGGCGCAATGGGGCGATTCCTACGACGCGCCCCGGGGTAGCGATTATGATTCCCCGCGCCGCCGCGCCCGCGACTATTATCGCGACGACAGCGGGTACGGCGGGCGCTCGGCGGCCCGTCGCTACGCGCCGCCGCCGCAGGAAGCGCCTCGGCAGTTCTACTGGCCTTGGGAGGACCGGCCGCAGCAGGCCCAGCCCGCGCCGGTGCCGAGCGCCCGCCCCCAGGCGCCCCGCCCCCGCTCCTACGCAGACGACCCGCGTGGCTCCCGCGAGGAGGCGCGGCCGCCGCGCCGCCGCCCACGCCCGGCCCCCGTCGTCGCCCAGCCGAAACCGGTCGTGCCGAAGGCGGAGCCGACCACGCGGATCGCGGTGTTCGGCGACACGCTGGCGGGCCATCTCGGCAGCGGCCTCTCCAACGTCTTCGAGGACAATGCCGAGATCGGCGTCATCGACCGTTCGAAGGCCGATAGCGGCCTCGTGCGCAAGGACGTGGTCGATTGGCCTAAAGCCGCCGAGGAGTTTCTGAAGACCAACCCGAAGACCAGCTACGCCCTCGTCATGCTCGGCGCGAACGACCGCCAGCCCATCCGCGAGGGCGACCAGACCCTGGAGCCCCTCGGCGACCGCTGGCGCGCCGTCTACGCGGAGCGCGTGGACACCCTCGTCAAGGTCTTCGCGGACCAGAAGGTGCCGGTGATCTGGGTCGGCGCCCCGCCGATGCGCAGCGAATCCCTGTTGAAGGATATCGCGGCCCTCAACGAGATCATCCGCGAGCGCGTGACCAAGGCCGGGCAGACCTACGTGGATATTTGGCCCGCCTTCGTCGACGATCGCAACCGCTACACCGCCACCGGTCCAGACCTGGAGGGGCAGGACGCGAAGTTGCGCACGGCGGACGGCGTGCATTTCACCAAGGCGGGCGCGCGCAAGATGGCGCATTTCGCCGATGTCGAACTGAAGCGCCTGATGGGCACGGGAACGGCCGCCCCGGCCGCGGTCCCGGCCATCGCGGCCGCGCCGCCCCCGGCCCCGCTGGGCGAGGCGCCCAAGCTCGACGACGCGGCCTCGATCGACCGCCAGATCACCGCCATGCTGCCGAGCCTGCCCGAGCCGCCCGGAATCCCTGCTCTGCCGGTCAAGCCCCTCGCCGGCCCCGTGGTGCCCCTCGGCCGCGCCGAGGTGACGCCCGGCGGCACGCTGGTGAGCGGACGCCCGCGCGACACCGACCCATCCGGCACGGTGGAGCGCGCCCTGATGCGGGGTGCGGTCCCCCTGCCCCAGCCTGGCCGGGCCGACGATTTCAAGTGGCCGCCGGGGTGAAGCGGCCCCGGAATACGTCCGTCCCTAGCCGACGCCGACCGGGTGCTTCGTCACGACGGGGCTGCGCATGGTGACGAGTTCTTCCCCGGCCGTCGGGTGGACCGCGATGGTGCGGTCGAAATCCGCCTTCGTGGCACCCATGGTCACGGCGATGCCGACCGCCTGGATGATCTCGCCGGCATCGTGCCCGACCACGTGCACGCCGACTACACGGTCGCTGGCGCAGTCGACGATCACCTTCATCAGCACCCGCTCGTCGCGTCCCGACAGGGTCGCCTTCATGGGGCGGAAGCTGGAGCGGTAGACGTCGATGGCGCCGAAATGCTTGCGCGCCACGTCCTCGTTGTGACCGACGACGCCGATCTCGGGGGTCGAGAACACGGCGGTCGGGATGAGGCCGTGATCGACGCACCAGGGCTTGTTCCCGAACACCGTGTCGGCGAAGGCATGGCCCTCACGGATGGCGATCGGGGTAAGGGCCGCGCGGTCGGTGACGTCGCCCACGGCGTAGATCGACGGGACCTTCGTCTGAGAATACGCGTCGACGGGGATCGCCCCCCGGGCATCCGGCTCGATGCCGACGGCGTCCAGTCCGAGGCCGGAGATCTTGGGGCGTCGACCTGTGGCGGTCAGAACTTGGTCGACCTCCAGAATCGTGCCGTCGTCGAGGGTCGCTCGGATGCCGTTCTCCACCTTGTCCAGGCGCTCCACCATCCGGTTGAGGCGCAGGTCCATGCGGTGTGCGCAGGCCGCGTCGAGGGCGTCGCGCACCTCCTCATCGAAGCCGCGCAGGAGCTTGTCGCCCCGGTGCAGCAGGGTGGTGCGCGCGCCCAGATGCGCGAACACCCCGGCGAATTCCACCGCGATGTAGCCGCCGCCGACCACAAGGATCCGCTCCGGCAGGGTCTCGAGCTCGAACACCTCGTTCGAGGTGATCGCGAGTTCGGCACCGGGGATCAGCGGCTCCTTGACCGGCTCGGCCCCCACCGCGATGAGGATGAAACGGGCGGTCACGCGCTTGTCCGCGCCGACCAGCCGCACCGTGTGGGCGTCCTCGATCACGGCGCGATCGGCCACGACGGTGACGCCCGCCTTGCCGAGGTTGGTGTCGTAGATCCCCTCCAACCGGGCCACCTCGGCGTCGCGGCGCGCCTTCAGCACGCGCCAATCGAAGCGCGGCGCGGGCACATCCCAGCCGAAGCCCGCCGCATCCGCGAACTCGTCGGCGAAGCGCCCGGCATAGACCATCAGCTTCTTGGGCACGCAGCCCCGGATCACGCAGGTGCCGCCGACCCGATACTCCTCGGCGAGCTGCACGCGTGCGCCGTGGCCGGCCGCGATCCGCGCGGCGCGCACGCCCCCGGAGCCGCCGCCGATGACGAACAGGTCGACGTCGTAGGAATGGGCCAGATCGTCAGCCATGGAGTGATCCCGAGCGAGGAGGCGTTCGGCCCTGCATCGCCGAACCCGGCGTCATATCGAGCGCCGGGCCGTTCCGAGGACCCCTTAACAACGAAAAGGCCGCCCCTCCTCCCGGAGAAGCGGCCCGACGGCCAGTACGGCGCGGCAGGCGCGCCGCCGGACTTACTTGATCTTGGTTTCCTTGAAGTCGACGTGCTTGCGCACGACGGGGTCGTACTTCTTCATGGACAGCTTCTCGGTCTGCGTGCGGGAGTTCTTCTTCGTGACGTAGAAGTAGCCCGTATCGGCGGTCGAGATCAGCTTGACTTTAACGGTGACGGCCTTGGCCATGGACGCGGCGCTCCTGTGATCGCGGCATTCCGCATCAGCGAAACGCAAAAGGGCCGGCGATGGCCGGCTGAATACCGGCGCGTGATTGCCCCAATCGCCGGGATTCGTCAAGGCGCCTCACGCACGGGGCCGCTGAACGAGGCGCACGCCCACGACTCCCGCATAGGCGAGGAAGAGGAGGCAGAGGCTGTAGGCGAAGCCCTGTGGCGGGAGCAGATCCATGCCTCCGCCGATGATCGGCGGCCCGAGCATCAGCCCGACATTGTAGAGCACCACGAAGGCGGCGTTGGCACCCGCGAGCTCCGGCCCACGCACTGTCGCCCCGAGATGGGCGAGGCCTACCGTGTAGAGAGTGCCGGCGATGCCGCCCCACAGGAACAGCAGGACCAGCAGCGCCGGAAACGAGGCGGAAGCCAGGGGGATCAGGCTCGATCCGAGGGCTCCCCCGAGGCCCGCCATCAGTAGGACGCGGCGACGGTCCATCCGGTCGGCGAGCCAGCCGAACGGGATCTGGAACAGAACGTTACCCAGCGCCAGCGCGCTGACGAGACCCGCCGCGGTCTCGGCGTCGTAGCCGAGACGCAGCCCGTAGAGGGGCAGGATCGCGAATCCCCCCGTCTCCACGGCGCCGTAGGTCAGGGCCGCGAGGGTGGCGGCGGGCGCCAGGCGCAGGTAGGCCGCGAAGGAGCGGGTCCGGCCCGGCCCGAGCACCGGCGAGAGCCGCCGCGCCAGGAGAAGCGGCACCATCGCTGCAAGGAAGAGGGCCGCGCCGGCGAGGTAGGGTCCGAACCCTCGGGTGCCCAGGAGTGCCAGCAGCGCCGGCCCGACCGCGAAGCCCAACGCCAGGACCGTGGCGTAAATGCCCATCACGAGCCCGCGCCGTTCGGGCGGAGCCGCCGCGTTGATCCAATATTCCGACAGGACGAACAGCGCCCCGAGGCTCGTCGAGAACACGAAGCGCAGGGCGAACCACCAGGCGAGGCCCGGTAGGAGCTTGAACGCCACGAGGCAGGCGGCGCCGACCGCGATGGCGAGGAGGAGCAGGCGCACGACTCCAATGTGCGCGGCCAGACGCGGCACGAACGGCACCGTGACGATGGCCGCCAGCCCCGCCACGGCGGTGTTGATGCCGATCACCGTGCTCGACGCGCCCATGCGCTCCATCTCGATGGAGAGCAGCGGGATCGTCAGGCTGAGGCCGATGCCCACCACCGCCACGCAGGTGATGGCGGCCGCGATCGAAGCCGCGCGGGCGCCGTCCGCGAGGTCTGGCTGGGTCTGGGCCGTCATGGCGGGGTCCGCTGCGGGCCGCGAGGGCGCCGGGACCGCCTTGTCCACGCCGCGGCCGGTCGGCGCAACCGGGTGGTACGGCTACCGCGCGGCCGATTTCAGCGGCTTGTTGTCAGTCGGCGGCGGCTGTCGCTCGATCTTCTGGCCGTCGCGCAGGTCGGCGGGGGGGCTCAGCACGATCTCCTCGCCGCCCTCCAGGCCCTGGCCGAGTTCGACCGTCGTTCCGAGATCACGCCGGATCTTGACGCTGTGCCACGCCACCGTGCCGTCGTCGCGCGACACCGCGACCTGGGTGCCGCGCTGGTTGAAGACGAGGCTTTCGGCCGGGACCACGACGTTCGGCTCGGTGCGCGGCACCTTGAAGGTCACGTAGACGTAGAGGCCGGCCCTGAGGGCGCCGTCCTTGTTCGGCACGTCGACCTGCGTGGTGAGGGTGCGCGACGCGGTGAGCAGCGCCACGGAGCTGCGCGCGACCTTGCCGGAGAACGCCCTGTCGGCCATCTGCGGCACCTTGATCGTGGCATCGACGCCCGGTTTGACCCCAACCGCGACGTTCTGGGGCACGTTGACGGACACGCGCAGGACGTCGTCGCGGTCCATCGATAGAAGTGCGGTGCCGGTGCCGTCGGCATGGACGAGGTCCCCAACATCGACGCCGCGCTGGGTGATCACCCCGTCGAAGGGGGCGACGATGTCCTTGAAGCCTGTCAAGGCCCGCAGCCGCTCGACGGTGGCAGCCTGCGCCTTGATGTTGGCCTGGGCGACCTTCACGCCGGCCTCCGCCGAAGCGAGGGTCGCGGCCTGACTCAGGACGCTGGCCTGCGAATTGTCCGCGTTCTGCTTCGAGGCCCAGCCCTGGCCGGCGAGCGTCGTGGTGCGGTTGTTGGTGACGTTGGCGAGGTTCACGTTGGCCTTGGCCTGGTCGACCATGGATTTCGCCTGAAGGAGCGCGGCTTCCAGCTGCCCCGTCTGCGCCTCGGCCTGGGCCAGCTGCTGGTCGAGGTCGGGGGCGGCGATCCGCATCAGGATGTCGCCCTGGCGAACGCGGCTGCCGATGTCGACCCGGCGCTCGGCGATGTAGCCGGTGGCGCGCGCATAGAGGGCGGCCTTGGCGAAGGCGTCCGTCTGGCCCGGCAGGGTGATCTCGATCGGCTTGTCGGCGCGCTCCGCGGTCGCGGTGCGCAGCGTCGGCACGAAGCTGTTCACTTTACGCTGGGTCTCGGCGGCGGCGGCGCGTCGCTGCGTCTGGCCGTAGCCACCCCAGGCCAGGAGGCCGAGGGCCGCGACGGCGACCAGCAGGAACGGCGCCTTGCCGGGCGGCGGCGGGATGTCGGACGGATCACGCTTGGGATGTGTCACGGCTGTCCCATTCCCTGCCGAAGCGTCTGCCCCGTGACAACGCCCACCTCCTCGTCCCGGCTCACGCGTAATCCTCCAGCGGCTTGACCTCGCCCCGGCGCAGCAGGGTGTAGAGGAAGGGGACGAACAAAAGCGTCGCGGGCGTGCCCACCGCGATGCCGCCCATGACCGCCCGGGCCAGCGCCGCGTTCTGCTCGCCGCCCTCCCCCGTGCCCAGCGCCATCGGGATCAGGCCAAGGAACATCGCGCTGGCGGTCATCAGCACCGGCCGCAGCCGGGTCTCGCCCGCCAGCAGCGCCGCCTCGACGGCCCCGCAGCCCGTCGCCTCGCGGTGCTCCTTGGCGAAGGTCACCAGCAGGATCGAGTTCGCGGATGCGATGCCCACCGACATGATCGCCCCGAACAGCGAGGGAATCGAGAACGTCGTGCCGGTGACGAACAGGCTCGCGACGATGCCGCAGAAGGCGAGCGGCAGGGCGGCCAGCACCACGAAGGGGTCGCCCCAGCTCTGGAAGTTCACCGCCATCAGCAGGTAGACCGCCACCAGGGCGATGGCGAGGCCGACCTGGAGCCGGAAGAACGCCGATTCCATGTTCTCGATCTGGCCGCGCACGGTGATCTTGTCGGGGGCCGGCAGGGCCTTCTGCTCGTCGGCGACGATCCGCCGGATCTCGTTCGCCACCGAGCCGAGGTCACTGTCCTGCACGGCGGCGTAGATGTTGAAGGTCGGCTGCGTGTTGACGTGGTTGATCACCGTCTGCGACCCCTCGCGGCGCATGGTCGAGACGCTGGACAGGAGGGTCAGCACGCCGGGCGCGTCCGCGCCGCCGTTGACGAGGAGCGGCGTGTTCTGCAACGCGCTCAGCGAATCGTTGCGGTATTCCGGAGTCTGCACCCAGAGCTGATAGGGGATGCCGGTCTTCGGGTCGGTCCAGAAGTTCGGTGTCACCTGGAAGGAGCCCGAGAGGGAGACGTTCAGCCCCTGCGCGATCTGCTGCTGGGTCAACCCGAGCTCCGAGGCGAGTCGGCGGTCGACGTCCACGAAGAATTGCGGCGTGCCGACGATCTGGTGCAGGTGCACGTCGACGGCGCCCCGCACGGCCTTGAGGCGGCGGACGATGTTCTGCGCGACCTCCAGATCCTTGGCGGTGTTGCGGCCCGAGACCTGGATATCGATCTGCGCCAGCGTGCCGAAGTTCAGGATTTGGGTGATGATGTCCGAGGGCTGGAAGTAAAAGACCACGTCGGGGAAGCGCTCGCGCAGCACCTCACGCAGGCGCTTTGTGTAATCCGCGACCGGGCCGTGACCTTCCTTGAGGTTGATGAGCATCTGGCCGTCGTTATAGGCGACGAACGAGCCGTCCGAGAACGCGAAATTGTAGTTGTTCGCCGGTAAGCCGATATTGTCGAGGATCTGGTCGATCTCGCCCTCGGGGATCACTTCGCGAACCACGCTCTCGACCTCGGCGAAGACCTGCTCGGCCGTCTCGATGCGCATGCCCGGGCGGGTCCGCAGGTGCAGAGTCATCTGGCTGGAGGCCACCTGCGGGAAGTAGTCCCGGCCCACGAACACGAAGAGGCCCGCCGTGGTGGCGAACACCGCCGCCACGAGGACGAGGGTGACGATCCGGTGGGCAATGACGACGTGCAGGAGGCCGAGATAGCTGCGGTGGAAACGCGTGAAGCGGGCCTCGAAGCCGTGCCGGAACCAGCCCGCCAGCCGGAACAGGGGGCCGACGATCCAGCCGAAGGCCCGCGTGATCCGCCCGCGCGCCGGCTCGGCGCCGGCCCCGTGCTTGGCGTCGTATTCCCGCGCGACCAGCACGTCGATCAGCACCGGCACCAGGGTGCGCGAGAGAATGTAGGAGGTGAGCATCGCGAACACGACCGCGAGCGCCTGGGGGGTGAACAGGTATTTCGGCGTATCGGTCAGGGCGAAGACCGAGACGAAGGCGGCGCAGATCGACAGGGTCGAAATCAGCGCGGGTTTGGCGATGCCGGCCGCGCCCTCCACCACCGACTTGCGGAAGGGCTCGCCCTCCTCGAAGAGCCGGTAGGTGTTCTCGATCGCCACGGTGGCGTCGTCGACGAGGATGCCGACCGCCAGTGCCAAGCCGCCGAGCGTCATCACGTTGATGGTCTCGCCAAGCGCCGCCAGGATCGCCAGCGAGGTGAGGATCGAGAGCGGGATCGAGACCAGCACCACGATGGTGGAGCGCCACGACCCGAGGAACAGCAGGATGGTGAGGCCCGTGAGGCCGGCCGCGATGATCGCCTCGTGGATCACACCCTCGATGGCGGCGGAAACGAAGACCGACTGGTCGAACAGCGGCTTCAGGCTCATGCCCTCCGGGGCGGCGGCCTGAATGTCCGGCAGCGCCTTCTTCACGTTGTTGACCACGTCCAGGGTCGAGGCGGTGCCGTTCTTGAAGATGCGCATCAGCACCGAGTGCAGGCCGTCGGCGCGCACGATGTTGACCTGCGGCGGGCCGCCGTCGCGGACGTTGGCGACGTCGCGCACCAGGATCGGCTGGCCGCCCACGACCTTGATGGGGATCTGGTTCAGCGCGTCGATGGCTTCCGGCGACGCGTTCAGCTGCACCGGGTATTGCTGCTCGCCGATCTTGGCGAGGCCGGAAGGGATCGTCAGGTTCTGGGCCGTCACCGCGTTGGTGACGTCCAGCGCCGTGAGCCCCAGCGCCTGGAGCGCGTGCAGGTCGAGGTCGACCATGATCTGACGGGGCGTTCCGCCGAAGGGCGACGGCAGGGTCGAGCCCGGTACCTGGGTCAGGCGTTGGCGGATGCGGTACTGGGCGTAGTCGAAGACCTTCGTCAGGCTCTCGCGGTCGGAGGAGAGCGCGAGCTGGATCACCGGCACCGAAGAGGCCGAGAAGCGCAGCACGATGGGCGGCTGCACGCCGGGCGGCATCGTCGAGCGGATCGAGTTCATCGCCGAGACGACCTGCGCGATGGCGAGATCGATGCTCACCGAACCGTCGAAATAGATCTTCTGGATCGCCGTGCCCTGCAGGGTCGTCGATTCCATCCGGGCGATGTTGTTCACGTTGTTGGAGAGCGAGAACTCGGCATAGGTGGTGATGCGACGCTCCATCTCGGAGGTCGACAGACCGTTATAGGTCCACACCACCACGACCACCGGGATATCGACGTTCGGCAGCACGTCCTTCGGCGCCACCACGACCGCCGCCGCCCCACCGAGCATCATCAGCACGGCGAGCACGTAGATCGTGATGCGGAACTTCAGCGCGTATTGAACGAGCCCCATGCCGTCTCCGTCGCAGACCCTTGAGGCGGTCGCACAGGTCGTGCCGCCGCGGTGCCGGGGCGCCGCGCGGCATCAGCCATGACGGGAGATTGTTTCTCCTTGAATAAAGAATCCGTGCGACACACCGACACGATCACGTCCGAGATCGTCTGACGAAGATTGTCGCGCGTCTGTTTTAGCAGCAGCGAAACCCGCTGCGGTTGCCGACACCGAAGCGGGCGTTCTCCCGGTTTCGGAAGAACTCCCGCTCGGTCATCGGTTCCTGGTCCGCGTGGGTCTTGCGGATATGGGCGGCGTAGGCCTCGTAGTCGCCTTGTCCGACCATGAGACGGGCGCCGTCGCAGACGCATTTCGAGAAGGTCTTCAGACGGTCCCGCAATTCGGCCGACGACAGCGCCATGGTGCTTACTCCGCAGGGACGACCGATGGGCCGCCACTCTCGAGGGCGGTCCAGCGATCGGCCCGGTAGGCCTTGACGCAGGCCATGACGCCGAAGGTGGCGATGGCGAGCACGAGGCCGACGAACAGGACCGCGAGGGCGGCGTCGATCCGGTCGTTGAACACGATCTTATGCATGTCGGCCATGTTCTTGGCCGGCGCCAGCACCTTGTTCTCGGCGATGGCCGCCGAGAAGCGATCGGCATGCGATAGGAAGCCGATTTTCGGGTCTGCCGAGAAGATCTTCTGCCAGCCGGCGGTCAGGGTGCAGATGCAGAGCCAGACGGTTGGGATGATCGTGACGAAGGCGTAGCGCTCGCGCTTCATCTTGAAGATCACCACGGTGGCGAGCGTCAGGGCGACGGCCGCCAGCATCTGGTTCGAGATGCCGAACAGGGGCCACAGGGTGTAGATGCCGCCGAGCGGATCGGTGACGCCCTGGTAGAGGAAGTAGCCCCAGGCGCCGACGCAGAGGGCGGTGGCCAGGATGCTGGGGGCCCAGGCCGTGGTGTCCTTGAACTTCGGTGAGACGAGGCCGAGCAGATCCTGCAGCATGAAACGTCCCGCCCGCGTCCCGGCATCCACGGCCGTCAGGATGAACAGGGCCTCGAACAGGATCGCGAAGTGATACCAGAACGCCATCATCGTCTTGCCGCCGATAGCGGAGGAGATGATGTGCGCCATACCGACCGCGAGGGTCGGCGCTCCGCCGGCGCGGGAGATGATCGAATGCTCACCGACATCGACGGCGGTCTGGGCGATCTCGGCCGCCGTGATCGTGAAGGCTGGATCGAGCTTCGTCACCGCGGCGGCGGCGCTCTCCGGCGTTGTGCCAACGAGGCCGGCGGGCGAGTTCATGGTGAAGTAGATGCCCGGCTCGATCACGCTGGCGGAGACCAGCGCCATCACGGCCACGAAGCTCTCCATGAGCATGCCGCCGTAGCCGATGAAGCGGGCGTCTGACTCACGATCGATGAGCTTGGGGCTCGTGCCCGAGGAGATCAGGGCGTGGAAGCCCGAAACCGCGCCGCACGCGATGGTGATGAACAGGAACGGGAACAGCGACCCGGCCCAGACCGGCCCGCTGCCATCGACGAACTTGGTCACGGCCGGCATCTTCATGTGCGGGGCGACGTAGGCGATGCCCAGCGCCAAGCCGACGATCGTGCCGATCTTCAGGAAGGTCGAGAGGTAGTCGCGCGGGGCGAGCAGCAGCCACACCGGCAGGATCGAAGCGACGAAGCCGTAGCCGATCAGCAGCCAACACAGCTGCGTGCCGGTGTAGGTGAAGAAGGGACCCCAGTAGGGATCGGCCGCGACGTTGCCGCCATACACGATGGCGAGCATCAGGAGCACGAAACCGATGATCGAGACCTCGCCGACCTTACCGGGGCGGATGTAGCGGGCGTAGAGGCCCATCAGCATCGCGATCGGGATGGTCGCCGCGACGGTGAAGGTGCCCCAGGGGCTCTCGGCCAGGGCCTTCACGACGATCATCGCCAGCACGGCCAGCAGGATCACCATGATCATGAAGGTGCCGAACAGGGCGATGACACCCGGGATCGTGCCGAGCTCGGAGCGGATCAGCTCGCCCAGCGAGCGGCCGTCGCGGCGCATCGAGATGAACAGGACCATGAAGTCCTGCACGGCGCCCGCGAGTACCACGCCGGCCAGGATCCAGAGCAGGCCCGGCAGGTAGCCCATCTGCGCGGCGAGCACGGGGCCCACCAGGGGGCCGGCGCCCGCGATGGCGGCGAAGTGGTGGCCGAACAATACGTTGCGGTTGGTCGGAACGTAGTCGAGCCCATCATTGTGTACGTGGGCGGGGGTGCGGCGACTATCGTCGAGCCGCATGACCTTTTCGGAGATGAAGAGCGAGTAGTACCGGTAGGCGATCAGGTAGACGCAGACCGCTGCCACCACGATCCAGAGGGCATTCACGTTCTCGCCGCGACTCGTGGCGACGATGGCGAGGGCGGCTGCCCCCAACGCTCCCACCAGGGCCCAGGGCCCGTGCTTCGATAGCGCGCTCATGACGTCTCGCTCCAGCGACCTGTCCTTCATGGCAGATCGTCAAGGGTTCTTCTGGCGCGAAACGATGGAAAGGGCCAGGGGCGGCAAGTTTCAAAACCCGTCGTTTGAACGAGACGTTGTGGTGCCGCATCGCGCGGTTGCACCTCGATGCGCCCTCAACCGCTAAGGATGACCCGGTTCGAGAGGGCGTCGACCGGCGCCGCTTCCGCCGGCAGCGCGCGCGCCAGAATGGTTCCGACCGCTTCGACCGCCGCGATCAACCCACGCTCGGCCTCGCCCCGGCGCAGGGCGGCGAGGAGCGGATCGATCGCCCCCACCCAGGCCTCGGACGGGACATGTGCCGCCACCCCCCGGTCGGCGACGATCTCCGCGTGCCCTTCCGCGCGGGCCAGATAGATGAGCACGCCGGTGCGGCCGGGCGTTTGGATCAGGCCACGGGCGCAGAATTCGCGCTGGGCCGCCTCGTGGGCTCGGGCCCGACGGATCGCGCCGGGCACCAGGGCGAGCCGAGCCCGCGGATGGGAGAAGGCGAGGATCGCGATCAGCACGAGGCCGGCCTGCGCCAACGCGATCGTGGCGGCACTCCACGGTGTCAGGAGGATCAGCGGCCACGGCGCGACGAGCCCGCAGGCCAGGGCGAGGAGCAACGGCGCCGATCGGTAGAGGCCCGCCCGGGCCGAGACCAGGACGACGATCTCGCCCGCCGTGCCGGCCTCGGCCCGCCGAATCGCCTCGGCGACACGCTCGCGCGCCTCGCGGCTCAGGAGTTCGCGCGCTTCACCAGTCACCCGAGGCCCCTCCTCCGCCGGACGAGCCGCCGCCGCCCGAAAACCCGCCCCCGTCGAACCCGCCCGAGACGCCGCCGCTCCAGCCACCCGAGGACGGTCCCGGGATGACGACGAAGCCGCCGCGCCCGCGCCCGCCCCGGTTCATCCGGTAGACCACGACGAGGATCACCAGGAACAGGATCACGAACAAGACGACCTGCCCAGGATCGGCCTCGTCCCGGCGCACCTCCGCCTTGCGCTGCCATTCCTCAGCGTCGCCCGCCAGAATCGACAGCATCGCGTCGACGCCGGCGTTGATACCGCCGATTACGCTGGCGGTATCAACGCCGGCG